>NZ_DAIUEH010000072.1:0-21683 GCF_036845245.1 Methylobacter sp. | reverse complement strand
CCTAAAAACCCAAGCCCCATAAGCTTGGGTTTTTTTTTGACTGAAATTTGCTAAAGGGAGTGTTATACATTTTATGCCCTTGAAAATTAAAAAACCGGGCTCATTAACTGAAATAAAACCCATATCATGAGTTCTTTATGTCGACGATAAAGGTTATTTATTTTTGATCAGTTCGCGTAAAATCAGGTGATAACATTCCATTAACACTTCCGGGAAATACCATGAAAAAGATTCTTTTCTTAACTGTTTTATTTTTATCAGCAACAGCTTTTGCTGATGATGCTAAAAATGAATGGCAGAATACTACTCTTTCAGATGCCACAATTAAGAAAATTCAGGATGCCCAATATCAATATAAAAAATGTGTTTCAGGAGAAATGCAAAAGCCCACTTATCAGGAGTTGGAAAGCCGCCGGGCAACTGAAGCGATTATGAAACAATGTGAGTCGGTTTTATCGCAAATGCGTGAAATTTACTTGGCTGAAAAAGTGCCGGGTACTATTGCCGACCGCCACTTAAAGCAGATGCGCATGCAAACTACGCGTAATGTTTTGCAAGGTATGATGTTTAGTGAAGCAGCCCGTAAATCGGGTCAACAATAATAACTAAAAGAGTCTAGTAATGAATACTTATGCAATCGACCTATCTTTGAAGCCCACTACATTCGATTTGTGGCATGTTTATTTGGCAAGCGCCGTCGCTTTATTGGCACTGATTCTAATCGTATTGTTACTGTCTATGGTGATCAGCCAATTTCGTTGCAAGAAAAAAGCGACTATTCAACAATCTGCAGCAATGCCTGAACCGACAGTAAAAATTGTCGAGAAAATCGTCGAAGTTGAAAAACTCGTTCATGCGCCAGCACCGGAACCTGTAGTATTAAAAGAGGCAACCCCGGACGCTGCTTTGCAATTATTGGGTTTACTGCAAAAAGAAGCGCGCTTTATCGATTTTATTAAAGAAGATATTGCGTCTTTCAGCGATGCGGATATTGGTATTGCTGCTCGTGTCGTGCATGAAGGATGTAATAAAGCGATTAATGAACATTTTACTTTAGCCACCGTCCGCAACGAGCAAGAAGGCAGTAAGGTTACGTTGCCGGAAGGCTTTGATGCCGCTACCGTGCGTTTAACCGGCAATATTATTGGTGCTGCGCCTTTTACCGGCACGCTGGTTCATAAAGGCTGGCAAGTTACCGGTATCAGACTGCCTAAATTGACCTTGGGACATAACGCAACCATTGTTGCGCCGGCAGAGGTTGAGCTATGAGTGATTCGTCTGATCAGATACAACCGGAAGAAGGGGCTGTGATGGAGATAGGAAATTCACCTGATCAGGGCGTTGCCGCTGAATATCCGCAAAATAGAACACGGTTTTCTGTTGGCATTGATTTGGGGACGACGCATTGTGTTTTGTCTTATGCCGATCTTGATAATATCGACGATGAAGAGTTTTCGCCTGAAGTTATGGCTATACCGCAACTGACCTCTCCCGGTTCAGTTGAAGAAAAATATCAGTTACCATCATTTTTATATCTGGCCCACGAAGCCGAACTTGCAGAAGATTCGACCTCATTACCTTGGGCTGCAAAGTCGGATTATCTAGTCGGAGAAATTGCCCGTAACCTGGGCAGCAAAACTCCGATACGTTTGGTATCCAGCGCTAAGAGTTGGTTATGTCATACGGGTGTGGATTGCAAAGCGCCTATTTTACCTGCTGAAGCCCCGGATGAAGTCAAACGCGTCTCGCCGTTCCAGGCAACTACCGCTTATCTGCAACATCTGCGCGATGCTTGGCAAAACCTGAATCCGAACGCACCGCTGAACCAACAGGATATCGTTATTACTGTGCCTGCTTCATTTGATCCGGCGGCACGGGAATTGACGGTTGAAGCGGCGCGTGCTGTAGGTCTAGGTCAGGCAATTCTCCTTGAAGAACCGCAGGCTGCGTTATACAGCTGGATAGAGAAAAGTCACGGCGACTGGCGCAAACATGTCGAGGTTGGTGACATTATCCTGGTAATAGATATAGGCGGTGGAACCACAGATTTGTCATTAATAGCGGTCACCCAACAGGAGGGTAATCTAGAGCTGACTCGCGTGGCGGTTGGCGATCATATCCTGCTGGGCGGCGATAATATGGATTTGGCTTTGGCCTATACGGTCAAAGCCAAGTTGGAAAAAGACGGCAAACGTTTAGAGCCTTGGCAGATTCAGGCATTGACTCATAGTTGTCGCGATGCCAAGGAGAAAATTTTTACTAATTTCGAGCTTGATAATATCCCTCTGGTGGTTGCAAGCAGAGGATCTTCTTTAATCGGCGGTACCCTGCGCACGGAATTGACCCGTGAAGAAGTCAATAAAGTATTGGTTGAAGGCTTCCTGCCTCAAGTGGCTGTCAGCGATAGGCCGATAAGTCGTCCCCGTACCGGCTTAAGAAGCGCCGGTTTGCCTTATGCCCAGGATGCAGCGATTACTCGTCATCTGGCGGCATTCCTGTCCAAACAACAAAGTGCCGCGGACGAGCTCAAAGACATTAATTTGCCGAAACATGCCACTTTCTTGCATCCTACTGCCGTGTTGTTTAATGGCGGCGTATTAAAGGCGGGAGCCTTGGCAGAGCGTTTAATGGACGTATTAAACTCATGGTTGACAGCGGAGCAAGCGCCCGAAGCCAGATTATTGACAGGTGCCGATCTTGATTTGGCTGTAGCCCGCGGAGCTGCTTACTATGGCTACGTTCGCAAAGGCAAGGGGGTGCGTATTAAAGGCGGTACAGCGGCATCTTATTATGTCGGCATAGAAAGCGCTATGCCTGCCGTGCCCGGTATGGCACCGGAAATCCAGGCCTTGTGTATTGCCCCGTTCGGTATGGAAGAAGGTACTCAACAAGAATTGCCGGACGATGAGTTCGGTTTGGTGATAGGGGAGCCGGTACGGTTTCGGTTTTTCGCCTCCAATACCCGGCGGGAGGACAAAGTCGGGACCCGCCTGGATTACTGGACTAACGAAGAGCTCGACGAACTGGATGAGATTGAAATTATCTTGCCGGAAGAAGGCCGCAGACCTGGTGAAGTCGTACCTGTACATCTGTGTGCAGCCGTAACCGAAGTCGGTACATTGGAACTGCAAGCTGTTTCTGAAAAAGACAGCAGTCGTTGGAAGATTGAGTTTGATGTCAGAGGAAGTGATGGATGAGTAAGATCCCCCGGCTCATCGCTCTGTGAGAGTCTAGTTTCTCGTGCAATAGAGCCGGCAAAAGATGACCTGCCGATAAGTGGGGCAAACACAAACTACTGTAGAGGGTACTCCTCTAACTAAATCATATAAGAAATGAATCAAAAAAAGCGATTAATCATAGCCATGACCGGTGCAACCGGTGCGGTTTATGGAGTAAGGATGCTGCAAATTTTGCAGGTACAGGAACAATGGGAAACGCATTTGGTTATTTCTTCGGCCGGGGTGGTGAATTTAAAGCATGAAATGGGTATGAAGCGTGCTGCACTGGTTGAGCTGGCCGATGTCACTCACGGGATTGATGACATTGCCGCCAGTATTTCCAGCGGCGGGTTTAAAACAGAAGGTATGATTATTGCCCCGTGTTCAATGAAAACCCTGTCGGCGGTTGCGCATGGTTTTGGCGATAACCTGATTTCCCGATCGGCTGACGTGGTGTTAAAAGAGCGTCGGCGCTTGGTGGTCATGCCCCGGGAAACCCCGCTAAATCTGGTGCATATCCGCAATATGGCAAGCGTGACTGAAATGGGCGGTATCATTTTTCCGCCGATGCCGGCTTTTTACAGCAAATCGGATTCGCTGGCGGCAATGGTCGATGAAACTGTTGGCAGGGTTTTGGATATGTTCGGGGTTAATGTCGACGGCTTATACACGCCTTGGGAAGGATTGTAGAAGAGTTTCCACCACAAAGAATAATTGTCTTTGTGGTGAATAAATTAAAGGATTCTTTACGGATAGTACCTTTAAGACAAGAGCCGCGAATTTTTGCTGTTACGGAAAATCAACGGTTTTTCATTGTCCGCTAAGGCGCTTGCTTTGGCTGAATCTATCGCTTCTTGAATAACATGGTGATTCGGCGATTTGCTGCACACCGGGTCGGCAGCGTACATGTCGTTGCTTAATAAATAAGCCTGGCAACGGCAGCCGCCGAAGTCTTTTTCTTTCTCATCGCAGCTGCTGCATGGTTCTTTCATCCATTCAAAACCACGGAAAAAATTGAAGGCTTTCGATTCGTTCCAGATTTGTTCGATGCTGTAGTCTTTCACATTAGGGCAATCCAATCCCGGCAAGTCGCGGGCGGAATGACAAGGCAAAGCGACTCCGTCCGGAGCGATGGTTAAAAACGTCGTGCCCCAACCGTTCATGCAGGCTTTAGGTCTGTCTTCATAAAAATCCGGTACGACATAATAGATTTTCATTTTACCGGTGACTTTTTCTTTAAAAGCCTGGGCGATTTGTTCCGCCTGTTCGAACTGTTCTTTGGTAGGTAGTAATAAATCGCGGTTTGCGTGTGCCCAGCCATAATATTGGGTGTTTGCCAGTTCCAGGTAATCGGCCCCCAGTCCCTCAGCCATCTCCAAAATTTGCGGCATCTGGTGGATATTCTCACGGTGTATAACTACGCACAATACCATCGGGTAACCGTGCTTTTTGACCAGATGCGCGACTTCTTTTTTGTGCTCGAATGATGCAGTACCGGCAATATGGTCGTTCAATTCCTGGCTGCTGGCTTGAATGCTGACTTGAATATGATCCAGTCCGGCTTCCTTGAGTTGGACGATTTTTTCTTCAGTCAGTCCATAACCTGAGGTGATCAGGTTGGAATAATAGCCCAGATCCCTGGCATGCTTAACCAGCTCAGGCAGATCCTTACGGGTTAACGGTTCCCCGCCGGAGAAGCCCAGTTGAACTGCGCCCATTTTGCGGGCTTGCGTGAGTACGCGCTTCCAGTCATCGGTGTCCAGTTCGGATTGATGTTTCGTATAATCAATTGGATTGGAACAGTAAGGGCATTGTAACGGGCAGGCATAAGTCAGCTCCGCCAACAACCAGCGCGGTGGGGTGATGTTAATTTTGTTGGATCCAGCCATTTTTTAAAGCGACCTCCAAGAAAGCGGTAATGTCATTAACGAGACCGGTTGTTGCAAATTTTTGTTCCAGATCGCTGACGATTTGGGCAAGCTTACGGCTACCGTCGCATAATTTCAGGATTTCTGCGGAACTTTGGTTGAGTTCCACCATGCCTTCAGGATAGAGGATAACATCTTTCTGCTGCACTTCTTCCCACTGCAAACGATGCATTGGGGAAAATTTGATGGTTTGATCTGGATTAATGCTCATTTTTTAATATTAAAGTAAGGCGGCATTTCGTGAATATAAGCCATGTACATCGCGTCGGCCATCGTCCATAACACGTCCAGTTTAAATTGCAGGATTTGAATCATGCGATCTTGTTGTTCGCGGGTTTTATACCAGTCCAGCGTGATGGACAAACCATGTTCGACATCGCGGCGCGCTTCGGTCAGGCGTTTGCGGAAATAGATATAACCTTCCTGTTCTACCCAAGGATAGTGCTCGGGCCAGTTGTCCAGGCGTTGTTGATGGATTTTAGGGGCAAACAGTTCGGTCAATGAAGAGCTTGCCGCTTCGTGCCACTCCGCTCTGCGGGCAAAATTAACATAAGCATCGACAGCAAAACGTACACCCGGCAGCACATATTTCAATGAGGTAATATCTTCACGAGTCAAGCCGACTGCGATGCCTAGCTGTATCCATGCCTCAATACCACCCGGATCGCCGGGATGCCCGTCATGATCCATAATCCGCTGTACCCATTTTGCGCGGGTTTCGCGATCCGGGCAATTGGCCAGAATGTTGGCATCTTTAATAGGAATGCAGACCTGATAATAAAAACGGTTGGCGACCCAGCCTTGTAGCTGTTCTTTGGTGAGTTTACCTTCGTTCATCAGGGTGTGGTAGGGATGATGAATATGGTAATACTTTTCCATGCCGCGTAGTTCGGCTTCAAATTGTTCTTTGGTCCAAGTTTTATTATCGCTGCTCATGGGGCATCCTTTATAAGTCGATTTCCAAGCCGTCGTAGGAGACTTCAATGCCGGCGGCATCGAGTATTTTACGTTGTTCGGAATCTTCGTCTAAGATCGGGTTGGTGTTGTTGATGTGGATCAATATTTTGCGAGCTTTAGCAACGCCATTTAGGACTTCTATCATCCCGCCTTCGCCTGATTGAGGCAAGTGGCCGATTTCTCGGGCTTTTTTATGGCTGATGTTTTGCGTGCACATTTCGTCATCGGTCCAAAAGGTACCGTCTACCAGCAAACAGTCAACGGCTTGCATCGCAGCCATGACATGCGGTTCTATTTCGCCCAAACCTGGGGAATAAAACACTTTTTTTCCGGTAGAAATTTGTTCGATGATAACGCCAATATTGTCGCCGTCATGCGGATCGTGCCGATGTGGAGAATAAGGCGGCGCCTTGCTTTTTAACGCTTGGGTATAAAAGCGCAAATCATCTATGCCGGGAATGGTAAAGCTGCTGCCATCGTAAGGAATCGGGTGATGGTTTACGGTACAGTAATCGGCCAGCATGTTAAATAACGGAAAGCCCGTGGTTAGGTCTTGTTTGACCATTTCGGTGCAGTAAACATCCAGCGGTTTACCCTCCCTGAGCATTAGCATTCCAGTAGTATGGTCAATCTGGCTGTCGATCAGCATGATAGCTTTAATGCCGGTATCGCGAACGCCTTCTTTAGGTTGGATTGCCGGAAAAGCTTCCAACTGTGCGCGAATGTCGGGAGATGTGTTAAACAGCAGCCAGTTTTTGTTGTCGGTACTGACCGCAATGGATGACTGGGTACGGGCTTTGCCGTTCATTTCCTTGTGACGCAAACGGTGGCAATTATGGCAGTTGCAGTTCCATTGAGGAAAACCGCCGCCTGCACCTGAACCGAGAACTCTGATCTTCATAGTTTAGAAAGTAACCTAAAATAGGGAATAGGGGCCGAATGATACGGGAATAAAAGACATCAGGCAAAAAAAAGGGGCTCATAAAGAGCCCCTTCTTAATCTAAATCGAATTAACGATTGTAGATGTACATTGTTACTTCAAAACCGAAACGCAGGTCTGTGTAGCTTGGTGTTTCCCATTTCATAGTGAACCTCCAGATGTGTGTTTAAATTATTATGCTAGCTTGATCAAGTAAGCTCAATTGAAGTATACGATGAACGATTTTTTTACGCAACTTTTGACATCGCCGAAAGCCGACAATCCTGTTTTTTATATGGATCTTAAGCTGTTCGGCGCTAATGCCAAAATAAGGATAAGCGATTAAATTACAAGATGTTTAGATAGGTTGTGAAAGATGTTTTTTTGACGGGAAGAGCGTATGATCTTATTTCACCTTAAAAATAATAATACACATATAAAAATATGAGGAGGGGTCATGGGTGGAGTTACTGAGTTGTTCGTAGTTATGATACTTATTGCAGCGTTCGCGTTTGCACCATTAGGTTATTTTATTTACAGATTTACCAAGGCAGGCGACAAACCGTTCGGTGAAATTGAACCGCATGGCGATAGTCCGTCGGCGGTCAATGATTTTGCAGAAAAAGCGATTAAATTCGTTCAGGATAAGTTTACTAAAAAGTAAAGATATGTTTGTTGATGAGCTTTCCAGGTGATGTTATTCGCCTGGAAATTTCTCATATCAATTTAAGCCTATAAATTGCCGCAGGTCGGGCAGTTAGGGTTTTTCCTCAGATTCATTGTATTCCATTCCATCGTTAGTCCATCCAGCAGTAATAACCGACCGGTTAAAGTTTCCCCGATATTCATTATCAGCTTCATCGCTTCCAATGCTTGAATGCTACCTACTATGCCGGTAATAGGTGCTATGACTCCATTTGTAGCGCAGTTTTGTAATTCTTCGCCATCGCTGTTGTATAGGCAGTTGTAGCACGGGCTGTCATTTTTGCCAGGGGTAAACACAGTTACTTGGCCTTCAAAACGAATCGCAGCCCCGGAAACCAGGGGCGTTTGATGTCTGACACAGGCTTTATTGACCGCAAAGCGTGTTGAGAAGTTATCGCTACAGTCTAAAACCACGTCCGCTAGCGTCACCTCTAATTCAAGTTGTTCACCCTCAAGCCTTTGTTTGACAGCCCTGATCTTGATGTCGGGGTTTAGCCGATTAAGCGTTTGGCGGGTTGAAATTACTTTATCAGTCCCAATATCGGGTGTGTGATGAGTAATCTGTCTTTGCAAATTGGATAAGTCTACGACGTCATTATCATAAATAGTGATATTGCCGACACCGGCCGCAGCAAGATAGATACTAGCAGGGGACCCGAGTCCTCCGGCGCCGACAATCAGGACGTTGGCAGCGAGAAGTTTTTGTTGTCCCTCAATATCGACTTGAGGAAGCATGATTTGGCGGCTATAGCGCAGTAGTTGGTTGTCATTCATAAGTCATGTTGATGCTGTATTGTGATGAAAGATGATGCCAAAGATCAGGTTAGACTGCAAAAACTGATTATTGTTGGCACTCGGTGTTGGTGAGTGCTAAAATCTAAAACTGAATTTAACCTTTAATTTTAATGTTTAGGAGATATTGATGAAAATACGTCCGTTACACGACAGAGTGATAGTCAAACGTGTTGAAGAAGAAACTACAACACCTGGCGGTATTGTACTGCCTGGTTCAGCAGCCGAGAAACCAAGCCAAGGTGTCGTTTTGGCGGTAGGTAATGGCAAGCAACTGGACAATGGCACTGTACGCGCTCTGGAAGTTAAAGTCGGCGATAAAGTGCTGTTTGGCAAATACGCAGGCAACGAAGTTAAAGTTGATGGCGACGAACTGATCGTTATGCGTGAAGAAGACATCATGGGCGTTTTAGGTTAAGCCTGAACACGTCAAGCACATTCACATACAAATTTAAAAGGAATAAAAATGGCAGCAAAAGACGTATTATTCGGTGATGACGCTCGTGTCCGTATGGCCCGCGGCGTTAATATTTTAGCAAACGCAGTCAAGGTGACTTTAGGTCCTAAAGGTCGTAACGCGATTTTAGACAAAAGCTTCGGCGCTCCAACTATCACTAAAGACGGTGTATCGGTTGCTAAAGAAATCGAATTAAAAGATAAATTCGAAAACATGGGCGCGCAAATGGTTAAAGAAGTGGCTTCGCACACTTCCGATGTGGCCGGTGACGGTACCACTACAGCGACCGTATTGGCGCAATCTATCGTCAATGAAGGCTTAAAAGCCGTTGCTGCGGGCATGAATCCAATGGATTTAAAGCGCGGTATCGATTTGGCCGTATCTAAAGCTGTTGAGGCGATTGTAGCGTCCGCTACGCCTTGCGTCGATAACAAAGCGATTGCTCAAGTAGGCACCATTTCTGCAAACTCTGACGAGTCTGTTGGCCAAATCATTGCAGAAGCGATGGAAAAAGTCGGCAAAGAAGGTGTCATCACTGTTGAAGAAGGTTCAGGTCTGGACAACCAATTAGACGTTGTTGAAGGTATGCAGTTTGATCGCGGTTACCTGTCCCCTTACTTCATCAACAAACAAGAAAACATGAGCGTCGAATTAGACGATCCGATGATTCTTATCTACGATAAAAAGATTTCCAATATTCGCGACATGCTTCCTGTTTTGGAAGGCGTGGCTAAAGCCGGCCGTCCTTTATTGATCGTTGCTGAAGATGTAGAAGGCGAAGCCTTGGCAACTTTGGTTGTTAACACCATTCGCGGCATCGTTAAAGTGGCAGCGGTTAAAGCGCCTGGTTTCGGTGATCGTCGTAAAGCCATGTTGGAAGACATTGCGGTACTGACCGGCGGTGTGGTTATTTCCGAAGAAGTCGGTTTGAGCCTGGAAAAAGCTGAATTATCTCAATTGGGTACAGCTAAAAAAGTACAAATCACTAAAGAAAACACCACTATCATCGATGGTGCAGGTTCTGAAGAGCAAATCAAAAGCCGTGTTGCACAAATTCGCGCGCAAGCGGACGAAGCAACTTCCGACTACGACAAAGAAAAATTGCAAGAACGTCTGGCTAAATTAGCGGGCGGTGTTGCTGTGATTAAAGTCGGCGCTGCAACTGAAATTGAAATGAAAGAAAAGAAAGCCCGCGTTGAAGATGCATTGCATTCAACACGCGCAGCCGTTGAAGAAGGCGTCGTTGCAGGCGGTGGTTCAGCGCTGGTTCGCGCTATTTCAGCTCTTGATAAACTGGAAGGCATCAACCACGATCAAACAGTAGGTATCAATATTCTGCGTCGTGCAATGGAAGAGCCTTTACGTCAAATCGTTTCCAATGCTGGCGACGAGCCTTCAGTTGTGTTCAATGAAGTGCAAAAAGGCACAGGTAACTTCGGTTACAACGCAGCAACCGGCCAATACGGTGACATGATCGAAATGGGTATTTTAGATCCTGCGAAAGTAACCCGTACAGCACTGCAAAATGCTGCATCTGTTGCAGGTTTAATGCTGACTACCGAAGTGATGATTGCCGATACGCCTAGCGAAGATAAAGGCGGTCACGGCGGCCATGACATGGGCGGCATGGGCGGTATGGGTGGCATGGGCGGCATGATGTAATTTTGTCGTCTTAAAGCCCCGTCGCTTTAAGTGAAATGAAAGCCCCGGTTGTTTTAAACAGCCGGGGCTTTTTTTATGACGGTCGCTGAGCGGGAGGCTCATACGTTCGCCAAAGTAATCAAAGGTAGTGATTTCTCGCTTCCGATCTGAAAGTTATCGGTATTTATTTTAGGCTGTGCTAAATTTAAACGGCTAATACCGTAAAACCGGCAGTAGACTCTGTGCCACAATACCGGATAAATAGCTTTTAGAGCAAATAGGTAGACGTTTTCGGTGATGTCGGAGCAGCGTAGCGGTGTGCCGAGGCGCAGCTGAATAAGCTCCGGAAAAAATTATAGCTGACTACAACTGACCAACTACTCCATGGATATTACCAAAAAAATTCGTATCGGCGATTTGCTGGTACAAAACCAGATTATCACTCAGGAACAACTCATATCGGCACTGGCCGAACAAAAGAAAACAGGGAGACAGCTGGGTCGTACACTGATCAATTTAAACGTTATCAGTGAAACAGATCTGCTTAATTTCCTGTCACAGCAATTAAAAATCCCGTTTTTGGATATTTTACAATATCCTCGCAAACCTGAAGTTACCAAACTATTGTCAGAAGCATTAGCGCGGCGTTTTCGTGTTTTGTTGCTGGAAAATAATGAATTCGATGTTCTGTTGGCTATGGCGGACCCTACCGACTTAATGGGGCTGGATGAATTAACACGTATCCTGAAAAAAACTATTCGCCCTGTCGTAGTCAGGGAATCTGATTTGTTAATGGCGATAGATCAATCCTATCGACGTACCGATGAAATCGATAATTTAGCAGAGCAATTGCGTAGCGATATGTCGGAAGATGACAATATCGACCTCAATATGCTGTTGACCTCGGCTGATGCGGCCGATGCGCCCGTTGTAAAGCTCCTGAAATCAGTATTCGAAGATGCTATAAAAGTGCGGGTGTCCGATATTCATATAGAGCCGCAAGAACACAAACTGTATATCCGTTTTCGCGTTGACGGCGTATTGCACCAGCTAACTGAAGCCGATTTAAAAATTGCCACAGCGTTGGTGTTAAGGCTCAAGCTGATGTCGGGCCTGGACATCTCCGAAAAACGACTGCCGCAGGACGGTCGTTTTCAGATGAAAGTGCAGCAAAAGTCAGTCGATGTGCGTATATCGACCATGCCGACTATCTACGGCGAATCTGTGGTAATGCGTTTACTGATCCAAAATACCGAAGGGTTCTCGTTGGAAAAACTGGGCATGCCGCCCGAGATGCTGGTGCGTTTTCGCAAGCTGCTGCATCGTCCGGATGGCATGATATTGGTTACCGGGCCAACCGGTAGCGGTAAAACCACCACGCTTTATGCTGCACTTAGCGAACTCAACTCCAGCGCTAACAAAATCATCACGGTAGAAGATCCGGTTGAATATCGCCTGCCGGGTATTAATCAGGTGCAAGTTAACGAAAAGATCGATCTCGACTTTGCTAGAGTGTTGCGTTCCTCTTTACGTCAGGATCCGGATATCATTCTGGTGGGCGAGATGCGTGATCATGAAACCGCCCAGATTGGTTTACGTGCCGCTATGACCGGCCATTTAGTGTTATCAACCCTGCATACTAACGATGCCGTCAGTTCGCCAATTCGTCTGGTTGATATGGGAGTGCCCCGTTTTATGGTCTCGATGTCCTTGCTGGCCGTAATCGCCCAGCGACTGGTGCGGGTAGTCTGCGGGAGCTGTGTTCAACCATCCATACCGGAACCTTTTGAACAGACCTGGTTAAAACTCGAACTGGGCGATACCTTGGATCAATATAGCTTTGTCAAGGGCAGAGGCTGTACTCAATGCAACGGCACCGGCTATCAAGGCCGCGTAGGCATTTACGAGCTGCTGGAAATGAATACCGAGCTTACTGATGCAGCCAATCATCATGACACCAGTATTTTTATTAAACAGGCTCGTAAACAAATGGCAGGAAAAACAATACGCAGTAATGCGGTAGCGATGGTTATTGCCAAACGCACCACAGTTGCCGAGGCAATGCGCATCAGCAACCAATTTGAAGAATAGTTGTTATCAACATCAATCATTAAAAATTAAAAATGCCATTTTTCTCATACAAAGGCCGTAATAAAAAAGGCGAGCTGGTAAAAGGCGTATTGGAAAGCGTTGATTGTAACGCGCTGGCAAAACACCTGTTTAGTATCGATATTATACCGGTCGAAATTGCACCTGCCTCAGCGCCATCCGCTGGGCATAACCTGTCCATTGATCTGTTTGAAGAACGTATAGAACTGATTGATGTCATGATGTTCAGTCGGCAGATGTACACTTTACTCAAGGCGGGTATTCCTATCATGAGCGCTCTGAGCGGGCTGTTGTCATCGACCAAAAGCAAGGCATTGGTCAAGGTAATTTCCGAGATTCGCTCAAGTCTTGATAGCGGCCGTGAACTATCTGCTGCGCTCAACCTGCACCCGAAAGTATTTAGCGGTTTTTATGTCAGCATGATACGGGTCGGTGAAACTACCGGGATGCTGGATAAGGTATTTATGCGTTTGTTTGATCATCTCGAATTTGAAAAATTTATGCGTGAGCAGATCAAAGCGGCGCTACGCTATCCCTCATTTGTCATGATGGCGATGGCGGTGGCGGTTGTCGTCATTAATATATTTGTAATCCCGGCTTTTGCTAAAGTGTTCCAAGGCTTGGGAGCAGAGCTGCCTTTAATGACGCGCATTTTATTGAATGGCTCTAATTTTATGGTGACCTTCTGGCCTTATTTATTAGCCGGTTTCGCTGGAGGCATATTGATGTTTCGCTCATATATCGCATCAGATAAAGGCCGGTATCAATGGGATAGCTTCAAATTAAAAACGCCTCTTGCCGGGCCGATCATCCATAAAGCCACTTTGGCGCGCTTTGCAAGGAGTTTTGCTCTATCCAGCAAAAGTGGCGTTCCCATCATGAGTGCGTTAACTTTGGTGGCGCAAACCGTCGATAATGAATTTATCGCACAAAAAGTGGAACAAATGCGCACCGGCGTTGAGCGCGGCGAATCCATTCTGCGCACGGCAACCAATACCGGTGTTTTTAACCCTTTAGTACTACAGATGATTGCTGTCGGGGAAGAGTCGGGCGCATTAGATGACTTGATGGAAGAAATTGCCGATATGTATCAGCGCGATGTTGAATACGAAATCAAAAACTTGGGAGCCAAAATCGAGCCGATTATGATCGTATTTCTGGGAGTCCTTGTGCTTATTCTGGCTCTGGGTATTTTCTTACCCATTTGGGATCTTGGTAAAGCGTCGATACATAAATGAAGATAAATATTTTCAAATTTGCAGCGGCGAGTCTTTTCAATTTTGCGATCACCAACGGCATTATCGCCGTACTGGTAGTTATTGTACTGTCAAATATTAACCGCGCACAAAGCCAAGTTGAGGAGTCAATGATGGAAACCGATGTGGCTAACATACGTTGGGAGTTACGCGAACTATGGGCTCATCGTAATGCGACCGGGCAATCGATTGCCGCTAGCGAGATAGATGACGCCAATCCGTTAAAGTTAGTGAGTGAGCGGCCGAAAAATTATAGCGGCGAATATGCAGAAATACCGTTGGGAGCTGAATCCGTCTGGTATTTTGATACTAATGCCAAGCGCTTGGTGTACGTTTTTAAAGATGGTCGCCAAGTACGCTATCGATTAATCGGCAGCGCCAAACTTAATCGAGCATCATTGGGAGCCATTGGGGGGATAGATTTAGTGCTTGAGTAGGTTACCGAGTGCTTAATCCAGTTCAAGCTAATTTAAAGAATCTAAGTATTGTTACTTAGCAGAAGCTCAAACTAGTGCTAAAATTAAATCCGTTCAGCAAAGAGTAGAATCTCTAATTACACCAAACCATGCGAACGCATAAAAAATGAATAAATCAAAAGGTTTTACCCTAATTGAATTGATCGTCGTCATCGTCATTTTAGCTATTTTGGCGGCAGTGGCATTACCGCGATTGACCAATTTGCAGCTCGATGCCCGTATTGCCAAACTTAATGCGGCGCGCGGCAGTGTTGCAGCGAGCTCGGCGATGGTTCATGCGACTTTATTTGCACGTAACGGCAGAGCCGATACCGCAACTTGCCCTGCAGGCGGCGGCACGGCTAATAACAACTCTACCGGTACAGGCACCTTGTGTACCGAGGCAGGCATTATCAATCTGATTAACGGTTATCCGGCGGCTACCTCAATCGGCACAACCGGCATATTGACCGCTGCCGGCTTGACCACCGTATTTAATCCAAACCAGACTGAATTGCAGGCGGAAGGATATGACTACACCTCGTCAGGATCGGTAGCAACTTTTCAGGTACGTGGCGGCAGTTCTTCCAGCACTTGCTCATTTACCTATACCGAACCCGTCGCCAATGCTGCTCCCATAATCAGCATTATTAATACGACGGGATGTTAGACCTAGGTTACAAAAAGAATCAGTACAAGAATCAGCTTTGATTGAGAAAAGAGTCAACTTAGTCTATGCTTTTTAAATAAACATCCTTTTGGAGCCTTTATAACGCAATCCATTTTAATTTCTTATTTTTACTATATTTTATTTATTTAATAACATCCGAAGGGACATAAAAATGAAACAACTGTCTAACATGAAGCAATTATCAAGCATGAAACAACAATCCGGTTTTACCTTAATTGAATTAGTCGTCGTTATTGTAATTTTAGGTATTTTGTCGGCGACTGCGTTGCCTAAATTGCAGAGTCTGGATACAGACGCAAAAAATGCAGTTCTGGATGGAGGGATCGCCGCATTTAAATCAGCGGCTGTAATTTCTTATGCTGCAACCAAGTCATCTAGTATACAAACAGCTGTAGCCGGAAATGCCGCAATAGATAATGTAACATTTACGGGCACTTGCCCGGCCGTTACCGCTGTATATTCAGGAGGAACTCCAACCAAGGCATTTTCTGTTGATACTTCTCTTTGTAGCGGCTAAGTTCTCTTGAAACTTATTTTAACTACCAAAAGGGCGCTTGCGCCCTTTTTTGTTATTACCGCATCACTTCTTTGCTTATTGAGGGCGTCGTACAGCACTGAATCACTTTTTTGGTGGCTGGGATCATGTTTATTAGTGATATTGGCTAGTCTGCAACAAGAACGATCATTGGCATTGTCATGGATCAGTGCCGCATTAGTCGGATTCTGCACGTTGCAGCTCATTAACGTACTGTATATTAGCCCCACTTATAATGCTGGCGGCATCTATTTTTCGTCAACGTTGTTGATTGCGTTTATTGCCGCTACGTGCCGTTCTGCTTGGTTAACGAAAACAGGCTTTAAAATATTCTCTGCGATTATTGCGTTGATTGCTGTTTGGGCTTTAGTGCAATGGTTAACCGGCTGGGGGTTTATTGATCAAAAAAGCGCGAGAGCTCTGGCTTTGTTTGTAACCCCTAATATTTTGGCGACAACGCTCAATCTGGGTCTGATGCCGGTTCTTGCCTATTACTTGCTAGGTTGCGGCGGACGTGGTGTGTACGGGCTGACGCTGTTGCTGTTTGCAGCTCTGTTGACAACGCAAAGCCGTGGAGGTTATTTAGGTTTGCTGTCAGGTATTTTGTTTTTGCTAACTTTTGCTGGTCGAGCCTCAATAGTCGCGCAATGGCGACGCTATCGGGCTATAGGAGGCGGATTTCTAGCCGTTCTTGGTTTTTTCAAATTTTATGCTTGGTTGGGGCTGGCCGATTGGAATATGGATGCTGTTTTTGCCACGCTGAGTCATGGTGACTCTTCAGACCGGTGGCAAATATATCGGATCGCTTGGCAGGGGATATTCGAACATTTGTGGCTGGGCATCGGTTATTTTAACTTCGGCTATTATTTTGAGGTTCATAAAGTGCCGCCGTTCCTTGATAGACACATAATGTTCGTTCATAACGACTACCTGCAATTAGCTCTCGAAAGCGGCCTATTGGGCTTGGGCCTGTTTTTGTTGATGCTTATTGCTGTGTATGGGCAGCTTATCAAATTTCGTCAGCAAACAATGGCTGAGCAACGTTTGCCGCTTATCTTGTCTGCGACCGCTATCACGTCAATGTTAGCCCATGCGTTGGTGGACTACCCTTTCCATATTCCGTTTTTACTGGCTGCTTTTGGTGTTTATCTGGGAATTATCAACTGGCAATTTATTGACATGGGGGCAGCCCATTGGCTGCTGCCAAAAACGCCGAGACAATTTTTAGGCTTGCGTTCCGGATTTATAGGCAACGCGCTGGTGATTGGAATGATGGCATGGTTGGGGTTACCCGCATTTGCTGAAGTTTCCGCCGGTTATGGCGAATTTCGGTTTCAGCATCGTGATGCACAACGTGGTTTGTATTGGCATAGCATTGCGCGAACTTTACAACCGCGTACTGCTAAATACTATTGGCAAGAAGGCATTATTTTAAGAGAACTGGGGGCAGCCCAGGCAAGACCCGATCTGTTGGATAAAAGTGACGCTATTTTTAGCAAAGGGCTTGAAGTTAACCCGTTTGAAGTCAATAATTTGCTGGAAAAACTAGCACTACATCGCCAGTATGGAACTCAGCTTAAACAACCAGCTTCACACCAGGACATTATCACCTGGGTCAATCGTGCGAAAAGCCTACAACCGCATTCAGACGGCGTTCAAATGGAATACGTGAGCTGTCTGGACTTTGTAGGCGAACATGCCAACGCCATCGAACAAGCCAAATTATTGGTCCACAGGCGACCACAATTTAAAGCGGCACAACAATTGTTAGAATCAGTGTCGCATGATTAAACAGTGCAAAGGCTTTACGATGGTCGAGCTGGTTGTAATGATGGTTATTCTAGGCATCCTGTCGGCTTCTGCCTCGTCCAGGCTCAATTTTGCCAGCCATGATGCCGACGGTTGTGCCGAGACTGTGAAAGCTTCAATTAAACTGGCGCAGAAACTGGCGATTGCCACGCGAGCAACTCCGGTGGCTGTCAGCGTGACTAACAGCTGCGCGGTGGTCGTGGGAACCGAATCCTATCCTTCCTTGAATGGCGTCAATGTGGACAATTTTGGTACTGTGACTTTTAATGGGTTGGGGCAGCCGTCCGTGGGGGGAGTATTGATGGCGGCCGTCAGGACTTTTACTATCAGGGGCGGCGATGTGAACCGCTTTATCTGTCTGGAAGCCGAAACAGGATATGTACATGAGGAGGGTGCAACCTGTGGGTAACCGTCAAAACGGCATGACACTGATAGAGTTGATTATATTCATGGTCATCGTTGGTATAGCAATGGCCGGGATTATTTCTGCTATCAATTTCAACGTGCAGCATTCCGCCGACCCGGTGGTTAAAAAGCAGGCGATGGCGATTGCCGAAGCGTTGCTGGAAGAAATCGAGCTGATGCCGTTTACCATCTGCGATCCTGATGACCCCAATGTTAGAACAGCAATCGGTGCGGCGAATTGTACAGGTGGGGTCGGCGGTGCAAATGACGAGACCCTTACGCCGCTTGGCCCCGAAGTCGGCGAGACGCGCTATGCGGCACCGTTTTTTGATAATGTCAGTGACTATAACGGATTCAATATGGCGGCAGGAGCCATCAGGGATATTACCAATACTAATCTAGGCTTAAATGGCTATAGCGCTGCTGTAACTGTCGTTAATCAGGCAATAAACGGAATTGCTGCTGCCGACTCGCTGTCGATAACAGTCACTGTAACTGGTCCGCTCAACACAACGGTGATACTGGGCAGTTACCGTACCCGCTATACTCCAAGAGAGCCCTGATAATGCTATTACATAACCGCAGTCAATCCGGATTTACCCTGATTGAAGTAATTATGGTAATGATAATTACCGGAATACTGGCAGCATTGGTAACGAGCTTTGCCGCACCTATGCGAGGCTATTTTGATGCGGTCGCGCGCGCCGATCTTTCCGATGCAGCGGATATCGCTTTGCGCCGTATGGCGCGTGAACTTCATACAGCTTTACCTAATAGCGTGCGGGTTAGCGGTAATTTTATTGAGTTCTTGCCGACCATTACAGGTGGGCGCTATCGTAATGTACAGGATTGCAGTGCGGCCTGTGCTGGCGATATCCTTGATTTTGTGGCTGCCGATACCAGTTTCGATGTAATCGGTATACTGCCGACTGTTCCAGCTGTAGGAGAAGAGGTCGTAGTCTACAATACTACTCCAGCTGCTGTTTATGCTGGTGTTAATGTGGTGGCGCTGACTTCCAGCGTGGCCTGTACATTGTCTGCAATCAGAATATGCTTTAATAATGGCATGTTGTTTCCATTCGCGTCGCCCGGCAATCGTTTCCAGATTATTACAGGGCCTGTGACATTCGCCTGTATCGGGAATACTTTATGGCGTTATTCCGGTTATGTCAGACAGGCGGCGCAGCCGACTAATCTATTGATCGCACCTCTCAATGCGGCAATCAGCACTAGATTAGCAACGGGGGTTAACTGCGCAACCAGTAATTTTTTCTATGCGCCGGGCGCCACCCAGCGCGCAAGTCTGATTACTATGAGGCTCACGCTATTCAACACTAGTGACAACGTGACTTTGCTGCATCAGGTTCATGTCCAGAATGTGCCGTAATATGAAACAGCGCGGGTTCAGCCTGATCATGGGCATTTTCCTGATTGTGGTATTGGGCGGCATCGCGGTATTTATCGGCCGGGTATCGACCATGCAACATCAAAGCAGCGCACTGGATGAAGAGGGGGCAATGGCCTATCAGGCGGCGCGCGCGGGGATTGAGTGGGGGATTTATCGGGCTATTATTGCTTCCAGCTGTATTGCGGGCCCTTCCGTATTTACTCTCGTATTGACAGTGCCAACTACACCTGTAAGCGCTGTGAATTACGCTGTATCAGTAATATGCATCCGTACGCAAGTAACTGAAGGCTCAACAGCGAACAATGTTAATGTCTATCAAATTACTTCCACCGCGAATAATGCCTCTGTTGGGGATTTTGCTGTTGAACGACGATTAACCGCAACTGTCTCACAATGATTTTAGTCAACCATGTATGCATAGGGACATCGGAGGTGCGGCGATCAATAGCGAATGATAGTGAGGCCGATACAGTCCGCTAGCTCAATCTCATCATTTATTCTTTGCATACAACAGATTGAGGTATATAGTCGATTTTTTAAAATTACATCACAACCCGGATAAGATGTATTTCTTACATCTTATCCACCACTCTTTGGATAAGCCATGTTCTCCATTTCAAATCAGATAATTAATCAAATACTCCTTACTTCCTTGTTAAGGTTTTTATTCATAAGCGGCAGTTTTTCTTTCATTGTCGGTGTTGGATTAATTTTTTACAGCGAGATGATGTTTCGGATGTTCGAGAAAATGAATAGCTGGGTGAGCTTTCGCCGTCAGTTGCGTATACTTGAGATTACACGTGATAGTTGGCCGTCTGTGCAGCGTTATCGCTATGTTCTGGCCGTTTTCATCACTGCCGGTGCAGTTTATGCTGCAAACAGATTGATAACTCAAGTGGATACGGAAGTAGCTGTTCCTTGGATCAGTAGCGGATTACACTTGCCTGAGGTTTATGTTTCCTGGCTATTAGTCAGTGTAAAGTGGTTTTTGCTATTAGGGTGTGTCATAGGTATTGCTGTCGGTCTCATGCTCGCGTTTTCCCTGTCCACCTTATCGAAGATTGAAGCTTTTTCCAACACTTGGATTTCAACACGTGATAGTAACCTAAACAAGAAGGCCGAAGTCATGCAAGTTGGAGTTGATAAGTTCGTCATGTCTTTTCCTAAAACAGTCGGCTTGGTTGTTGCTGTTATGTCCATGGTTGAGGTTACTTTGGTTGGAATGCAGATGCATTGATGAGTGCTGTTTTTATCGGCTAGAATTTACTCTAGCAAAAAAAGTTATCGATGAAGTTCGGCCTTTCAATTCAATATCAGGATTTACACGGCAGTAGGTTATTTTAAACAACTGCGCAGTTGGGTAGAGGCCGATTCGATAAATTAAAGTGAAAGCTAACGATGAATTAAAATCGTCTGCAATCGCAAGGCAATAAGTTGCTACATAATGATAATTAAGAAAAATCTGTTCCCTGAAATAAAAGCTATGGACTCAACTTACATCGATATTTTGAGAGTAATCTGGATATTGCCCATCAGGTACAGATCGCGATAAGTGATGTCGCGGAAATGGAGAAAATAGGTCTGATCCCAAGGTATTTGATGGCTTGCAAAGAAAACAACATAAATGGGAATAAAGTGATTCCCGAAAAACAGGATTTATCCTCCAATTTTTTCGTTCGAGGAATATTCGTGCTTGACCCCTTCCTCTGTTATTTGTTGTCTTTTGGATAAGTAAGCAGGAAAAGAACCTAATGAATAAATGTAGTTCAAGCCTATTGTTGTCGATTCGAGGCTTGCCTCTTTTTGTTACCCGGTCATGGTACGGATTCCTGTTTCTTCTTGCAGCATTTGTGACAATGTTGGCTTTATTCTCTGATGCCGCGCAAGCAGCGGCGCCGACTTATCAGGCACAGGGGGCAGCATCTAGCGGAACCGGTGCTCGCACACCCTCGTGGCCGACGCATCAGGCGGACGATATTGCGCTGCTGATTGTAGAGAGCGCGAACCAAGCTGCGACGCTGTCATCTAACACGGCTGGTTTCGTCGAGCTGCCCAGTTCCCCTCAAGGGACCGGGACTGCTGGCGCAGCAACGGCAACACGCCTGACGGTTTTCTGGACGCGTGCGACATCTAACGCTATGGCGAATCCGACCGTAGCCGACTCCGGCGATCACCAGACTACGCAGATTGTCACTTTCCGGGGGGCGATCGGAACAGGCAATCCGTGGGATGTTACTGTCGGTGATATACGTGCGACAGCCAGTAACAGTTTTGCCATTCCGGGCGCTACCACAACGGTGACGAATAGCCTCGTCGTCGCCATTATCGCGGCAGGTATCGACTCTAGTAGTCAGTCATGATGAAGTACAAGGATAAAGCCGAGCCAGCTTCCGTCGT
>NZ_DAIUEH010000071.1:0-21725 GCF_036845245.1 Methylobacter sp. | reverse complement strand
AAGAGAAAAAGCGGCCAAGCTGGAAGGTGAACTTATCGCCTGGAAAAGTATTAAGCCGGAATTAAAAAAAATTATCGAGATCAAACCAAAGAAAGAACCCTTGGCAAAAAGCCAGAAAGAAAGCCAATTCAAACAAACCGAACAGCCAGAGTAAATAATTAATAAACCGTTACTCGCCGGCCGAAAGGTTTACCTGGTCAGTAACGGTTTATTTTAATAATTACGTTCACGAAATGAATAAGCGAATATTTTCGAGTTAATGCCAAAACGGACCCGATCGAACCTAACCGCCCGCCCTCTTTAGTATTTTTTCATGTACCCAACCGTTGTTAGTGAGTATAACTGCTTCCATTTTTTTTACGGGCGTTGTCAAAGATTCAACATCACTTTTAAGGGAATCAATTGCAGAGATTATTTCTGGTGATTTTGCCCATTCAGGAAGATCATAAACTTCATATGTGTAATTTACTGATGAAACTTTTTGCCCAAATAGATCGGCAGGTTCGGTAAATTGAGTAATCTCTTTAATTCTGGCCTTGCCAAAACAAAAACCACCAACGGATTTTCCGCCTAAGGTTTTTTCTATATCTGGTTTGTAGTATTTTCTACCCTCATCCGTTAAATCAAATAATGGGGCGGGAACCGTTTTTTTTACTCTACTAAAATAATCGGATATTTCTCGACTCCCTTCTTTTTTCGATACTATGCCCGCTTTCGCCAGGGCTTGTAATTTTTCCTTGATTCTATTGAGATCAAAATCACCTATCGTTGTAGGTAATTCCGTATACAAATAACATTTTGGATAAGCTGTATCGAGATAAGCCTGAATCGAGACTTTAAAGTTGTCTTCATTAGCGGCTTTCGGATCAGAGCATCCAACAATAGCAACAGCAACTGCAAAAATAGTGCTTCTTAATAGCATAGTTTCTTCTCTTGGTTAATAAATTGATTAATGATTCAGAATACTTAACTTAACGAATTACGAGACCTAGCGCGTAGTATAATTCAAAAAAGAATAATGTTATCTTACTGATGGAGTAGATAAACAATTATTTTCGCGGACGAGAAAATGATTATTTGGTCATGACTAAATTTCTCAGCAAGAAATTAGTTTCGATTCTGTAGATAAACTCAAAAGATAAACTCGAATTTTAGCCGCTAAAACTTCCCAGCCTGGCTAAGAAATTTTGTCCCAATACTCTGATAATGAAAAATATGAAATCTCAAATTAAACATCATCTAAATCTCCTTCTTAATGAGTTGGATCAAAATCAAAGTTATAACGATGAAAATCCACTTTTAACAACCGAAGCAGCTGGAATTGGACAATTTATAAAAAAAATCGCGCTTGAAATTAAAGATTACGAATTAGTTGGTATGGCGGAAGCTATCTGCCAAAAAGTCCAGAAAATAGATGATGAAAATTTATCGATATATGAAGAATATCAAGACTCACTGATACAAGAGATCTGGAATTCTAAAACTTGGTTTAGCGCAACAGACATAGGTAGCCAATTAAATCCTCAATGGACTGCAATCAAGACCAACAAACTTCTAGAAAAATTGGGATTCCAACAACGTGAAAAAAAGGGATGGGTTATGACTGACAAAGCTATAGATTTATGTCAGCAAAGAGATGAGGAAAAAGGTGAGCGTCCATACATACAATGGAAACCTGCTATAGTAGAGAGACTTATTGCCGAGATAGAAAATAGCTGTCGATAAGCAATATTTTCGCGGGCGCGAAAACTATTATTTGGTCATGACCAAATTTCTCAGAAAAATGCTTAATCCCACGCCCTGAAACTTCGTCCTCGCGCTGGCGCACTCCGGGCGAAGTTTCAGGGCGTAGGATTGCATACACCACTAAACCTTTGTTATCTGCAAGATCAAAATAATTTCAGACTCGCTCTTATCTTCGGTATGAGAAAAGAACCAATCGGGGATAAAGGAAAATCCGGCATCTGTCTCGGTTGACTTGGTTTCGTTCAAGCCGCCCAATATGATGACATCACCGGTATTTGTTGAAACGTTCGTTGATATTTCCCGCTTTGTCAGTGTCGGCGAGTTATTAACGCCGGTATTTGTTTGCACAAAACTAGAAACTTGTTGATTGATTTTAAGATCAATCACCGATTCTCGAACAGACGGCGTTAAATCGAATAACACCCCAGCAGAACGATATTGAACAGATTGCACCGCCTGCCCTGCCCCCTGGGGAAACGATAAAGCACCCAAAATAGGTACATCCTGACCGATGGTAATGTGAGCCGTTGAGCCGGATAAAACCCGCAATGACGGCGAGGAAACGACCTTAAAACGGGTATCTGTCGAAAGCGCCTGCATGACGGCATCAACTGAAACACCGGCCACAGGGGAGCCTTTGTAATGCAAATAACTGTTCATAACGGTAGATGCAACGGGAGCGATAGGACCGCCAAAGCCGGTCATCAGAGCACCGGAAAGAAGCGAAGCGGCAAGCTGTATACCCGTTCCTTGTTGATTACCCGTGTTAACCTCGTAAAGCAAACCACGTACCAGCACCTCACCGCTTGACGTATCAACTTCGGCCAGCAGTTTCTTAAGTTTTTCAATTTCCTTATCTGTGCCGGAGAAAACAAGCGTATCGGACTTTCTATCAATCATTGCAGCAGCAGAACCAGGTGGAACCATACTGTTATCTTGTTTTGATGATTTCGAGGCGTGTACGGTTCTTGAAGCGGTAAATGAACCCTTAAGCAAAGGAGATAGCAAATCAGCCAAATATGAACCATCACGAAAACGAGGATGATAAACAAACGTTTCTTTCTCTACTTCTTTAACTTCCTGTTTAGTGCTAATCAGATCCACACCTGACACCGTTTTAATCTGGTAGCCCATCAAATCCAAAAAAGCCAGAAGGAAAGGCCGAACGCTACCGGTTTCAGAGTTCCAGCGGAATGAAGCGGGGCGAGTGTCGGCAATTATGGCCGGATCAAGCACGTATTGAGTTTTCACCACTTCGGTAAATATCACGCGCACAATCTCGGATACCGGCACAGAATCAAGCTCAAAAGAAGCGCTTCCTGGAAGTGTCTTTTTGTATTCAGCACCATAAACAGAGAAAGCCAAAAAAAACGCCATCACGAGAATAAAGAATTTCATTTTTTTACCGCCATGGAAGAACCAGAAAAAGACGTTACCTTGCTGCCGTCCACATCCCCAACCGAAGCAAGGCCGGAATTATGAAAAACAGAAGGTGACTCAAAACGAACTCGGCCAGAGGAACCCATAACAACCGAATAGGTTATATTAGGCAGCTTTAGTTGCCCGGCATAACGCCAATTTTCAGAAAAGGCAGGAGCGGCGGAAACCGACACAGGATTGGCCGCAGCAAATAGAGTTGTGTCAGAAACAGGAGAGGAACCTTTAGCGCCAGTCCCTTTTGTATCAGATACTTTAGTATCGGCAACAACGGCCACCGGCGTAGGATGAAAAAAGCGCCAAACATTACGAAACGAGAAGAAACCGACCACAAAAAGCACGACGATTCCCAACCATAGTCTCGGATTATTAAATATGTTTTGGCGGCTATCAACATTGACCGTCTTGCCATCAGCGCCGCCCTTAAAACTGCTATAAAGCGGGAAAACATTTTTATCATAACGACGAACCCAAGAACCAATCAACGCCCCCTTGACCATCTTGGAACCTTCCCACATGATCACACTGTAAGTGTTACCCATGCCCAGGGAAACTTTCTTGTGCGTACGAAAAGAGAAAGCGACAACCGCTTTTATCGACCGGTGCAGCGTTCCCATATCCTGAATCATCATGACCAAATCGCAAGCAATACCGGTATCCGGATGAGTGAAATGACCATGCTCAAGAAAGAAAGATTTATGATTCTTTAGAATCTTGTTATCAGACCCCCAAAAACGCCACGCTTCATCGATACAAACTAAATCCCCTGGTTGAACTATTGTGTCCGTATGTTCGCCCCTATGGTCATCAAAATAAGGGAAAAAATCAGCCTTAAAAACATCCTCATTGACAACATGAAAAACATGGCCGAGTTTATCAATATCGATTTTGCGCTTCTCTGCGACATATTCCCTAACCAAATCATTCGAGATTCCATCTACGTTAGTCACAACGCGACGACCCAACGCGATAGCCTCAACAATCACTTCTGAAACAACCTCGTAACTTTTACCGGAACGCATAAGACCGGTGTAAACATTAATTGGCATTGAACCCCCTTCCCTATCCAATCACCGGAATGCGCCTAATAATGAACCGAGTGACAAAAGCCGCTAAACCCGTTGAAAATCCCATTGAGAAATTAAAAAGATCGAGAAAATACCAAACACCCGCAGGAATACCGGCAAAAACGCCATTCAAAGACGATGCAGTAGGAAGCAATCCAGATCCAACCAAAACTTGAATAAACTCTGTGGTAATGAAAAAAAGACCAAAAAACAGCACAAATTTAACGATAATCGACCGGAAAACAAACCCAAGTACAACATTAAACGCAGACGCTAAAATTCCAAACATAAAGCCACCTTAAGCCCTTAAAACAATGAAAAGACCTACCATTGTCCAAACCAAAGCCATCACAGCATAAAGCGTATCGCGAACAGCGGAAGTATCAAGCAAATCACAATGACCGGACAAAGTAAGCGTTTTACCCCAAACAACCGCCGAAGGCTTGGGACACGTTGAAGCATGAGATGGCACAACAAAAGTTTTAAGATCAGGCATTAAATTCAACAATGGTGAAAGTATCTGTTGAGCAGTTGGCGTCGATTCTAAAACAGGCGCAACAATAGCGGGATCAGGCCCCAAATCAACAACAGAAGAACCGGAACCAACAGTAGTAACAGCAGGATCAGGATTAATGTTAATAGAAATAACAGAACCCGGAGCACCAACAGGGCTTAAAGAATCCTGAACAGTGGGGTAAATATCACCATTTGGATTATTTTGAGTGCTATAAGACTGCGCCACATCCCAGGAAGAAACAGGATCATACATTGAATAAGGAACCCCAGTATATCCAGGTTTAGCGGCGGCTTGTTGCCACGCCTTATTTGCAAGATCGGCAACAATTTGAGGATTCAAAGGAGAAGAGCCTATGCCGTCATTAATGGAAAAAGTACCATTTGCCAAGTCCTGAGGCGTACCCGTTTTAGTCTCGGTAACTGTAACCGTAGGAGGCGGTAAACACTGAAAAGATAAGGTGCTCCATGAAGATCCGGCAGGACAAGTACCCGGCAACTTAGCAGCCGTTGCAGACTGATGTCGAACCATACCGGTACAACTCGGTTTAACATCATTAGGGTAAATATCGGTACGACAATCAATCATATCGTAGGTATATAAAACACTGGTAGTGACCTGTTTAGAAGTAGCATTATAAGAATAACTGGTCAAACCAACATTAACATTAACCATGATTTGTGTATAAGTCGGCATTGGCAAACTATTAAACCAATTAACATATTCCTGAACCGTAGCATAACCAGTTGGAGAACCAAAATACCAAAGGCTATCTGTAGAAACCAAGCCGCGCGGTGCTGTATCTGGATTAGGATTAGTTACTGTTGTTGTGTAATTAAACGTCGGAACGCCGGAACCAGCACTAACATTCATGTTAGGATTGTTTGAACCTGTCGCCACGGGTTGCGGCAAATTCGGCATTGCATAATCCATAGCCAATTGCAAACCAGCACCAACGGCAAAACCAGCCGCTAACGTCAACCAGACAGGAGCACCAACCGCCCCAAGAAGCGCAGAACCGCCCGCACCAGCCGCAGCCGTAGCAACATCAGAAAGACTAACGGAAGCAGCGGACAACGTCGGAACAAAACGAGGATCATTAGCAGCAAAACCTTGGTTTTTCATCTTTGTTAAAAGAGTTTTGCCTACAGCTACAGCCAATTTACTTGCAGTGGCAGCGCTAGCATAAGACTGAACCGGAAAAACAACAGAATAAAAAATAAAAGAAAACAAAAAAAGCAAACGAAAAAGCTTATTCAACTTCATAATTTACAACCTCCCGAAAGCCAGAAAAGAAAAAAGGGAAATTAAATTAGAAGAATAAAACCAATAAAAAACAGCATTCAAAAGAAACAAGGTAATTAAATACTTGCAAGAAAAATAAACAAATGGATGACTATAAAACCAAAAACGCATGTAATGAAAATTAAGCATAAACAACCCCTTACTTTAAACCCTCAACAACCGCCCAGGCCGATACCAAGCCCCAAACAAACATGAATAAATACCAAAGATCATTGACCGTCATAACAGAATCTCACAGAGTCTCTAAACCAAAATAACGCCTAAAGCCACTAGCAAACTAACTAATTCTTAAAGACAAAAAAAAGGGAAGCGTCGTAATAACGGCTTCCCTTACTAACACTAAAAGTAAATTACTTGGAACGTAACATTGCCAAACCTAGACCGGCGCCTTTAATGGCAACATAAACAACCGCCAACATACCAGCGATAGACAAAACAGCGGTCGTAACGGTTCCAAAATCAACCGCTGAGGTAAGACCTGACAAATCAGGTCCAGCAGCATAGGCACTTGTAATTGAAAGCAAAGAAGCAACAAGAAGAGCAATAAAAATTTTGAACATAAAAATTTCCTAACAAATAACCCGGAAAACGCCGGGACGCTTTTTCTTCAGGTACGACCCCGAATAAAGTCAAAAACCTCCGGCAAAGCCGGAGGCTTGAAAATGTGAACCGCTCAAAGCGGGTTAACTTATGTGCCACCTAAAGGTGGCGGGTGCTTTAAAATAAGTCGAACTGCTCTATTCGCTTGTCCTCTTCTTCTTGATGCTTGATGTAATTGCGCACAGTTTCCTCGTCTCTACCCACTGTTGAAACGAAATACCCTCTTGCCCAGAAACTTTGACCGTAAGCGTCCGCTTTGTATTATTCGGCACAAGGTAAGCGAGAAAGAGAAGATCAGGAACTTTTGAAAGAATCTAACAGAATTAATCAGGAACGATTAAACGTTGAACGTGAACAGCTTCAAGAAATGCGAGAACAGAAAGAGGAAAACCAATAGACGAAAATAAAAAACCCGTCACTGGGATGGGTTATCTGTTTATTAATTTGTCGATTTGTTTTCTTTTATCCACGCTTCAACCTTATCAATCGCCTTTTCTTCTGCCTCTTCCCTAGTCCATCCCCACGATTCAGTAAATTTTATATCTAATTTAATTCGTTTTCCGTTGTTTATTTCATAAATATAATCAAGTTTACCGGCATATTTGTTATGCTTAATCGGCGGAATTATTTCCCTTGTCTCGATTTCGTAATCAAATTCTTTCATTTTTTCCCCGATTCTGACTTAGGAATCTTGTTAAATTCTTTAAAAAAAGCATTAATTAAATTTCTTAACAACACATCATTTTTACTAAATAAATCCCCTGCACCAATACCTTTACCTATAGTTTCTAATGCTCCAAACATTGCCACTTTGACGAGATCATCTATAAGAACCATGTCATCATTAGGATTGATATTAACAAGATCTATCTCTTCCCAACTTTCAAGGCAGTTTGTATGTGCAACTAATTCTGTAAAGTCTTTATAAACCTCGTCGATAGTCCCCTTTTCAAGGTCAACAATCATATACTGATTACCTTTTTTTTTAAGCTTCTTATTGCCTTCAAGTAGAGCGCGTTTAATACGCGCCTCAACGGCCCGCTGTGCCACTTTCAATTTCATTTTATCGCCTTAAATAAAAACCCGCCCAATGAAGGGCGGTCGTTAATGCTTGATTAAGCCGCCTGTTCCAGATATGCGCCAAGGAAGTTAATGTGTCCTAAAATTTCAGTTTTAAGTTTTACCAAATTCGGTTCAGTTCCATTTCTCTTTGATAAGTGCCTGTGATTGTCTGTGTAATCTTTGATCAATTGAAGGACGGTATCAAAACCTTCATCCGGTATATCGGAGTAATTCAACTTAACTTCTTCAAACAAACTAATCACGACCTTTCTATATTCCACTTCCAAAGCCTCATCATTTGAAAATAAAAATTGTGCCAAATCGTCAGTATTGGCACTAAAGGCTTTTAGGACTGACATTCTATTAAAAATCTCTATCCCTTCTTCGTCATGTTCTGGTGGGCAAAATTTAACCGCATATTCAACCGCGTAATCATCTAGCTGCTTTAAAACTTCGTTACTTAAAATTTTAGTCATGTTGTCACCCTGTGGCTGAGAAGAATATTTTCTCTTCCGACCCGGCCCCGTTTTGAGGTCGCCACCGAAAGAGTGGGTGCATTAAAACATGATTTTGTGTTTTTGTATTATTTTGTTTTTATATTTCTGTGTAAATGACAATTTATAAACTAGGCCGATAAAAACTCAATCCATAATCAAATTTTTCGATAGTGATTTGTTTTTCCAAAATGTTGTCAGCAATATCTCGCGTCCAATACCCTTTTGCTACTGTGGAAATTTTGCCGAAACCATCAACCGTTTCTGTTTCGTGACGTGTAATAGAAAAAACTCCAGCTATCTTTTCCATCCCATGCGTAACGAACGTATGACGGAACGAATGAAAACCGCTTAGCCTTGCGCCTTCTGCATCATCCTTAAGCCCAATTTCATCAAGATACCGTGCAAACCACTTTGTAACATTTGCAGATGCTTTGCCGTTTCGTTGCTTCCATTCAGGAAATATGATCTTGTGATTGCCCCGCTTGATCATTGCCACGTAATTAAGGAAACCCAGTTCAAGTAATTTTGAATGAATGGGAACAATACGCTTTGATGATTTTGTTTTGATGGATTTATCAACACCGCCTGAAGTTTCGCCTTCATCTGTAAAATGAAAATAATAAATGCCGGTTTCCGCATCCTGCACAATATCGCTGAATGGGTTCAATTGGCAAAGTTCATTAATACGACATCCGGTAAATAGACCAACCAGGGGCAACCAGCAATAATGTGCAGTTTCTGAACTGGCGGCGTATTTCTTCATTTTTGGATGGCCGAACAGTTTTTGTAACTCCTCAAACTTCATAGCACGTTGCTTATTGATACCACCGGCACGGATGCCGCGATATATCGCGCCTTTTACGCTTAAGTCTGGGAACCCTTGATCTTTGTAATGAACCACGGCCCACTGAATAAAGACGCTGATACAAGCCCTGTGTGTTCCGGTGAATGTCTTTTCAGCAATACAAGGCCCGTCATTTGCAATAATGATTTGCTTGATACTCATGCCGGTAAATTTTTTAGAATCACGCCTGACTGGTAACTTTTGAACCTCATCGAAAAAATTATTCAGATCAGCTTGAAGAATTTGATTAATAGATTTGTCACCCACCAATTCAACCAAGATTGCCAGAGTGCCAGTTAACTTTCCGAGCATAGATTTATTTTCGGGATCGTATCGCCTTAAAAAATCATCGATAACGACAGACAGCAACGGCGCTGTCGATTTGAAATGAGTTGTGACTGATACATCATGTAAAAGATGCATCTTTGTATTGAGATGAAAATTTGGCTGAGTTAGTTGGTTATCTGACTTTCCGCTTTTTAAATCTTGACCGGGGAGTCGCTATTTTTGCGAAAGCTTTTATGGGCCTCCCAGCCCAACAAGCGGCAAAAATTACGCGACCGCTAATGCCTGCGGCTGCCCCAGCCGTCCTGGTCACTCGATCGCTACCCAACAAGGGGTAGCTCACATGCTCTCCAATGACTCGACGCGATTTCGGAAAGCCTGCATTTTCACTTCGCAAGCTGCGTGAAAACACATGCACTATCGCTTCTGGGGACTACTCGACTCCTGTCTCGCAGCGATAGATGATTTGTAATGCGCGGCAAGTTGTAAAGCAAGCGGGATTGCTTCAGCTTGTTTTTCTGTTTTTAGACTTTGAACAATTTCCCGGACTTTGAGTAATTCTTGATACTCGGCGGGGATACGAAGACGAAAATAAAATATATTTTTGCGTCTAACAAGATAGGGTATTTTCGCCATATTGGCGGCCTCATGTGTAGCATATTTGTGTAACAAATGCTGCTTTACTGAGGTTTTTTAAAGAATTAAGTTATTAAAAACAATAACTTAGCCTAAATGGCGGAGAGTGAGGGATTCGAACCCTCGATGGGCGATAAAACCCATACTCCCTTAGCAGGGGAGCGCCTTCAGCCTCTCGGCCAACTCTCCAAATAGACGGTTTATCTCTTTAAGCTACAGCCTTGTGCCTAGAGATAATGTTAAGAGGGGGAGCCTCTCAAAAACAAACATAATTCCATTTCGCTAACGATGTTAAGGCGTAAACGCTAAACTATTTCAAAATATTTTATGAAATACCTTACACCTATTTATACTAAGCTCACATCCGTTAGCGGTTGAGTGCCTATGACACTCAAAAATTCCTGTACGATTTTACTCTTCAGATCCAGTCAAGCCTGCCGGCCCATTCTGTTCTTTTTTGATCCTTTCGTAGATCTCTTCCCTATGCACAGAAACTTCTTTTGGTGCGTTAACACCTATGCGAACCTGATTTCCTTTAACTCCGAGAACAGTGACTGTAACTTCATCACCTATCATCAAAGTCTCCCCTACCCGACGAGTCAAGATAAGCATGGCTACTCCCTATATATGTTAAAAACGAACTGTTCTTAAACAGCATCCAACCAAGACGCGCAATTATAGCAGCTTTTTCTAATAAATAAAGTCTAAGATTCTATTTCTTGATCTAATTTAAATGCGGCGTGCAATGCCCTCACTGCAAGCTCTAGATATTTTTCATCAACCACGACCGATATTTTAATCTCGGATGTTGAAATCATCCTAATATTAATACCTTCATCAGCCAACACTTTAAACATAGTGCTCGCGATACCTGCGTGAGAGCGCATACCTACACCTACAATCGACACTTTCACGATGCTGTCATCACCAGTGACGTTCCGGGCTCCCAGTTCAACACAGGTCTTATCCAGCAAGGTTTTCGCCCGCTGGTAATCATTGCGATGCACAGTAAAGGTAAAATCAGTGGTCGCATCATCGGCAATATTCTGGATGATCATATCAATTTCGATATTGGCATCGGCAATCGGTCCCAAAATTTTAAACGCGACACCAGGCAAGTCAGGCACACCGGTTATGGTCAATTTAGCCTCATCCCGATTAAATGCGATTCCTGAAATTAAAGCACTTTCCACTTGTGATTCCTCGTAGGTAATGAGCGTACCCTTACCTTCTTTAAATGATGATAATACGCGTAATGCAACGTTATATTTTCCGGCAAATTCTACCGATCTAATCTGCAATACTTTCGAACCCAAGCTGGCCATTTCCAGCATTTCTTCAAAAGTGATTTTATCAAGTCTGCGAGCTTTCGGCTCGACTCTGGGATCGGTGGTGTAAACACCGTCGACATCGGTATAAATATGGCACTCGTCGGCCTTTAACGCTGCCGCCAGCGCCACCGCCGTGGTATCAGACCCACCGCGTCCCAGTGTAGTGATATTGCCGTTCTCATCGACCCCCTGAAAACCTGCAACCACAACCACCTTGCCTTCGTTAAGATGAGTCCGAATGCGCGCATCATCGATCTTGCGTATCCGAGCTTTTGTGTGGCTGCTGTCGGTCAGGATTTTGACTTGGCTGCCGGTATAAGAACAGGCATCACAACCCAGCTCATGCAAAGCCATGCTTAGCAGTGAAACAGTGACCTGCTCGCCGGTTGACAACAACACATCCATTTCCCGCTCATTAGGATGTTGCTGCATGTCTTTCGCCAATGCAACCAAACGATTGGTTTCGCCGCTCATCGCCGAAACCACGACGACTATTTGATCCCCCTTGTCATGGGCTTGCTTAACCTTCTCGGCGACCGCTTTAATGCGCTCAACATTTCCTACCGAGGTGCCGCCAAATTTGTATACGTATAATGCCATTTAATAAAACCTTGGTATTGCCAGAAGTTAATAAACTTCGTTATGACTGCCTATATCTACTAAGACAATCGTTTCATCTTGTATTAAAAAAATACAAATAATCCGATAATCATGAGTTAGGCTGCATGAATAAAATTCTTTCAATTCACCTTTTAGTTTATGCGTTTTTAATGACGGATCGAACGGATTGGTTTTGAGCTTAGTTAATACTTCTGCATATTTATCAATTAAATGAACATGTTTCTTAAAAAACTTCCGTTCTTTACGTTGATAATTTTCATCCTTAATTAATTTCATTTTTTAGGCTTTCAATGTGTGCGTCTACATCATCGATTTCGCTAAATCCTGAAAAGTCACCTTGTGTTATTTTTTCCAAGGCACTCAAACACATAGCCTTATCAATTTCAAGATCCTTTTCTTGAGGGGATTGTTTCGAAGTTTCGCTACTAAGCCCGAGCCTAAAATAATGAATAAGATCGTAAAGCTCTATCAGTTTGGCTTCGGGAATATTTTTCAATTCATTAATAATATCGTCTTGAATCATAATGCAACCCCCATGAAATCAATATAAATACGGTAACCCAACAACATCAATTTATACTCGTTAGACATCTTCAATCTCAAGCGATACACCCTCTGAACGCTGGAACTTTCGATTAACTAGCCTACCGCCACTAATAATTACATTCCCCCCAAGACGACCATCTACGCAGAATCGATCACAAACAGAAATACCGATTGAACTCTCATATTCAACAATAAGGAATTTTTCGACTGCGTTAGAAGAGCCGACTGTCCACAGAAAGCTTAGTGGAATAGATTGACTTGGCGAGAAGATTAAATTTCTCTCATCTCTTTTATTATTATCTTCCCAATAGACATCAACATTAAATGCAGGTACTCGGCTAATATTAGTGATATTTGTTGTAAATTTAAACTGTATATTACTACCAAAGGAAGAAGCGTCAACTTCAATATTAAATAAAGGAAAGACATTATTCTGTATCGCCTCAACTAGACGCTCCGGAAGAATCCGCTTTTCAAAATGCTTAGTAATTGACGCTTTCAGATCAATAGAGCTGGTGAATGTAGAGTACCCGTTTGAAGTTATAGAACTAACTTGAAGTTCCCCATGTTTATCCAATAACTCAAATAGACCTATATTCTTCACTCCAGTAACCCATGAGAGCTTTACAGAATTCGTTCGGCCATTGCGTTTCCAAATTGCAAAATCAGCTTCAAGACGGTCACGAACGTAAACTCGAATGGGTATCTTCTTCTCTATCGCACGTCGGTATTCAAGATGCGTGGCGGAAACTTTATCATAGCCGCATTTTTCCAGCGTAGGACCATAACGCTGATCCAGAATTAAAAGGAATTCATCGCATGACTCTACATTAACAAGACATGTTTCGATTGAATTAACATCATGTTGAACACGAAAATCGGAAAGCTTGTCGTCCGACAAAACCGGAGTGATGCCGATAGCTCTCAACTGTTCCGCAAGTTCGGCACGAATGTCGATTAAATCATATACAGTCGAGCTTATGAACACACGCATAGTAGTAAGCTTGTTTACTTAGCCAACTGCTCTTTCACCCAAACAGGAACCTGAGCCAATGCATCAGCCAATGCGGACGGATCATTACCGCCGGCCTGAGCCATATCAGGTCTGCCACCCCCTTTCCCACCGACTTGAGTGGCGACAAGATTCACCAGATCACCGGCTTTTATTCGTCCCATTTGATCTTTAGTCACACCGGCAATCAAACTGACCTTATCGCCCTCGACGACCGCCAAAACAATCGCAGCGCTACCTAACTTATTTTTCAACTGATCGACCATGTCTTTCAGAGACTTAGGATCAACACCTTCCAGCTTGACTGCCAATACTTTGATTCCTTCTATATCGACAGCCTGAGTACCCAGTTCGTTACCCGCAGAACTGGCCAATTTTGCATTCAAGCGTTCCAGTTGTTTTTCCAACAGCCGGTTTTTCTCGATCAGCTGTTCGACTTTTTCAGGCGCTTTTTCAGGTGCGCTTTTGACCAATCCGGCAATAGCGGCAAGCGCCTGATCGCGACCGGCTATAAAATCAAAACAACCGCTACCGGTTACCGCTTCGATACGCCGAACACCGGCTGCCACGCCGGTTTCGTTAATAATCTTAAAGCAACCTATATCCCCTGCCCGCTCAACATGCGTACCGCCGCAAAGTTCGGTTGAAAACTCGCCGATTTTTAAAACCCTGACTTCATCGCCGTATTTTTCTCCGAACAAAGCCATTGCCCCTGCTTTAACCGCATCATCCTTTGCCATGATTTGCGCGCTAACAGGATTATTTGCCCGAATCTGTTCGTTAACGATTCGCTCAACGGTATTAATTTCAGAAGCCGTCACCGGTTCAAAATGAGAAAAGTCAAAGCGCAACCGTTCAGGATTAACCAGCGAACCTTTCTGTGCAACATGGTCGCCCAAAACCTGCCTTAATGCGGCATGCAACAAATGTGTCGCCGAATGATTAAGCTCGGTTGCCTTTCTGTCTGCTGCGCTGACACGGGCGTCGCACAACTGACCGTTAGTCAGAGTTCCTTTGATCAATTTACCTTTATGTAAAAAAAGGTTGCCGCCCTGCTTTTGAGTATCGGTGACTTCAAATACCGCGCCATCCGCTTCGATTTTGCCGCAATCGCCGATCTGGCCGCCGGACTCGGCATAAAACGGCGTTTTATCTAAAATGACAACGCCTTCATCGCCATCCTGCAAGCCGCCTACCGGCTGGCCTTTTTTGTAAAGGCCGATGATATGCACCTGATCGTCAAGCTGGCCGTAACCGGTAAATTCGGTCTGTGCATCGAGTTTTATATCCTGATCGTAGTCGGCGCCAAAGCTGCTCGCAGACCGTGCCCTGTCGCGCTGGGCCGACATCGCCGTTTCAAATCCGGCATGATCAACAGTCAAATTATTTTCACGGGCAAAATCAGCGGTCAAGTCAACCGGGAAACCATAGGTATCGTAAAGTTGGAAGACAGTATCGCCAGGGATAACAGTACCTTCCATCTTGGCGACGCAAGCTTCCAGAATCTTCATGCCTTGCTCTAAGGTTTCGGCAAAACGCTCCTCTTCTTTTTTCAGTATGCGTTCAACTTGGGCTTGAGCTGCTTTAAGCTCAGGAAAAGCATCGCCCATTTCCTCAACCAATGGCGCAACCAGCTTATAAAAGAATACATCGCGGATACCCAGACGATAACCATGCCGAATCGCGCGGCGAATAATACGGCGCACGACATAACCGCGGCCTTCATTAGACGGCATCACGCCATCCGCCACCAGGAAAGCGCAAGAGCGGATATGATCGGCAATTACGCGCAATGAACTTTGCGTCAAGTCGTTGGTACCGGCAAGCTCGGCCGCCGCTTTCAACAGTTTTTGGAACAAATCGATTTCGTAATTGCTATGCACGCCTTGCAACACCGCCGCAATACGCTCCAGCCCCATGCCTGTATCGACCGAAGGCTTTGGCAACGGCGTTAACGAGCCGTCAGCGGCACGATCATATTGCATGAACACCAAATTCCAGATTTCGATATACCGATCGCCATCTTCATCCGGTGACCCCGGCGGCCCACCGGCAATAGCCTCACCATGGTCATAGAATATCTCGGTACAAGGTCCGCAAGGCCCTACGTCACCCATCGACCAAAAATTATCTTTAGCGCCGATTCTTGAAAACCGCTCAGCAGAAATACCGACATCGTCCAGCCAGATTTTTTCAGCTTCCGAATCTTCGTCAAAAACAGTAACCCATAATTTTTCCGCCGGAATTTCCAATTCCTTGGTTAAAAAATCCCAAGCGTAATGTATCGCTTCTTTTTTGAAATAATCTCCAAAGCTAAAATTACCCAGCATTTCAAAAAAAGTATGATGCCTAGCGGTATAGCCGACATTTTCCAAGTCATTATGCTTGCCGCCTGCCCGTACACAACGCTGACTGGTTGCAGCCTTATTGTAATCGCGCTGATCCCGTCCTAAAAACACATCCTTGAACTGCACCATACCGGCATTGGTGAACAACAAGGTCGGATCATCGCCCGGAATCAGCGAACTTGAAGGCTGCACGGAATGCCCGCGTTCGCGGAAGAATTCCAGAAAAGCGGTGCGCAACTGGGCGCTTGTCATCTTTTTCATAATAAATAAATGTCTTAAAAAAATCGGGTTGCGCTAGGCCTACCCACAACTTAGAGAAATCTTATATTCAACTCATCAAATAACGCACTGATCATTGCGCCGGAAAATCCGCGGTGCAACAAAAACCGGCTGCGTTTTGCCCACTCATTGCGATCCAGAACAGTGTCATCGGTATATTTTTTGCTGTAAACCTGTTCCATCAGCCCCATCCAGCTACCGGCCTCTTCCTTTACGATGCCTTCAAGATCAAACGCCGCTATGCCGTTTTGCAAAAGCTCATAGCCGACACGAATCGGCCCGTAGCCCTTCCGGATACGAAACCGGGCATAGCTTTCCGCGTACCTTAAATCGTCTTGCCAACCTTGCTCGGCCAGTTCGTCAATGACCGGCAACGCGTCATCCTTGTCAAAACCTCTTAAAGCCAATTTATCCAACAACTCTTTTTGACTATGTTCTCTTCGAGCCAGTAGCCGCAGGCAAATTCCCTGAATTTCCTTGGCGACTTCGCTCACAACAGATTACTGCTCATCAATATCTTTGCCTTCATCAGGAAAAACATTCGCCACGGATATACGCTTTAAATTCAACTTATATTGACTATAAACAAAACTAACTATTCGTCCTCATCAACAACCGAAGGCACATCAATCAAAGGAGCGACTTTCTTGCCGAAAGCCTCGGCTCTTATTTTCGCTTCAATTTCTTTCGCTTTTTCAGGATGCTCTCTTAAGAAAGCTTTTACATTATCCTTACCTTGACCGATTTTCTCATCGCCGTAACTGTACCAGGAGCCCGATTTCTGAATAAAACCATAACTCACGCCCAAGTCAACCAGTTCGCCCATGAAAGAAATACCTTCTCCGTATAAAATCTCAAACTCAGCCTGTCTAAAAGGTGGCGCAACTTTATTCTTGACGACTTTCACCCGGGTTTCATTACCGATAACTTCTTCGCCCTTTTTAATGGAGCCGATACGCCGAATATCCAACCGTACCGAAGCATAAAACTTAAGCGCATTGCCACCGGTTGTGGTTTCGGGACTGCCGAACATGACGCCGATTTTCATCCTGATTTGATTGATAAAAATAACCAACGTATTGGAACGCTTGATGTTACCGGTCAACTTCCGCAAAGCCTGGGACATCAAACGCGCCTGCAAACCCATATGGGAATCGCCCATATCGCCTTCAATCTCGGCTTTAGGTGTTAACGCAGCAACCGAATCGACAACAACCACATCAACTGCCCCGGAACGCACCAGCATATCGGTAATTTCCAATGCCTGCTCGCCGGTATCCGGCTGGGAAACCAGCAAATCATCGACATTAACGCCGATCTTTTCGGCATAACTCGGATCTAAAGCATGCTCAGCATCGACAAATGCCGCAGTGCCACCGAGCTTTTGCATTTCGGCAATCACTTGCAGCGTCAATGTCGTTTTTCCGGATGATTCAGGGCCATAAATTTCAACGACACGACCACGAGGCAAACCGCCACAACCCAAAGCAATATCCAAACCCAAAGAACCCGTCGAAACCACATCGATGTCACGCGAAGCGGCTACATCACCCATGCGCATCACAGAGCCTTTGCCGAATTGCTTTTCTATCTGCATCAGCGCCGCGCCTAGCGCTTTCTTTTTATTCTCATCCATTATGTAGTCCTCTGTTTGCCCTGCGGCTATGTCGGTTAAAAAGAAATATCGCCAAAATCAAATCGTTTATTATCACATACACGCAGGGGTTCGGATAGTGTTGATTTACCGGAAAGAGTCAAGATAGACAGCTATGTAGCACGAATATGCTGCTTATGGACGGCATTCTTTATATTTTAAATTTCGGGTTTGCCAGCCGTCGTTTTATCGTCGAATTCCGGTTTTTTATAATACATCCCTGCAAACGTTGGCTAGGCTAACTATTTCAATAATCCATCGTTCACTGTATTCTATATAGTAACTGATCATCGTTCCTATGCCCTGCCCAGACAGCTCTGGCTGGAACATCTACTACACTATTCCCACGGTTCCCACGGGAGCCGTACCTTAAACTAAAAGTTGGAATCTAATAAATAATGACTAGCGAATCGCTCCGACCTTCCTGGAAAAGTTATCTTGAGTTATGCAAACCCAAAGTGGTCGCCTTGATCGTTTTTACAGCTATTGCGGGAATGCTATTAGCCGTGCCAGGAATGCCGCCTATTGGCCTGTTTATTTACAGCAGCCTGGGCATTGCCTTGGCGGCCGCCTCGGCCGCCGCGATTAACCATTATATTGATCGTGAAGCCGATGCGCTGATGGATCGCAACAAGAACCGTCCTTTGCCCAAAGGCGAATTAAGCTCGACCAATGTCATCATTTTTGCAGCCGTATTGGGCGTTATCTCGATGGCATTGCTGATTGTCCTGGTCAACGCCCTGACTGCATTATTGACATTCTTATCAGCGCTGGGTTATGCGATTATCTATACCGTCTACCTTAAAAGAATGACCCCGCAAAATATCGTTATTGCGGGCGCATTTGGGGCCACTCCGCCAATGCTGGGTTGGTGTGCGATGACCGGCGAACTGCATCCTTACTCACTGTTGCTGTTTTTAATTATATTCGCATGGACGCCACCGCATTTCTGGCCTCTGTCTATCGCCAAACGTAAAGAATTCGCCAAAGTCGGCATACCGATGTTGCCGGTCACTCACGGCGTGGAACACACCCGGCTGCATATTCTGCTGTATTCCCTGCTGCTGTTTATCGTTACGCTGCTGCCCTACCTGACCGGCATGAGCGGACTGATTTATTTATTTGCCGTAGTGCCACTGGGTCTTGGTTTTATTTATTTCGCCATTTTGATGATGCGCCTGAAAGACGACAAAACCGCGATGCGAACCTTCTTTTATTCACTGATGTACTTGACCGGCGTGTTTATCGCCTTGTTAGTCGACCATTATTATAAATTTACCTTATGACATTCACTCATCACGAACAAACACCGTACCCCGAACATCCATTCGCGGAATTCGTCCGCATCCTGGGCAAAGGCAAAAAAGGCTCAAGACCGCTAACGCAGGAAGAAGCCTATCGGGCCATGAGCATGATCATGGCAGACCAAGTACAACCCATTCAGCTGGGCGCATTCCTTGTGTTGATGCGGGTCAAGGAAGAAAGCCCGGAGGAATTGGCCGGTTTCGCCCAAGCGGCCAGGGAATCATTCAATATTGCCGACAATACCGTAAAAGTCGACCTGGACTGGTCGTCTTATGCCGGAAAGCGTCGCCATTTGCCCTGGTTTTTACTGTCGGCTTTGCTGCTGGCCGAGAACGACATTACCGTCTTTATGCATGGCGCCAGCGGCCACACCGCAGGCAGGCTGTACACCGAAAACATGCTGGGCTATTTAGGCCTTAAATGCGCAAGCTCTATTAGCGACGCCAAACAGCAACTTGAGCAGCAGCATTTTAGTTATTTATCGCTGGAGCATTTTTGCCCCAAACTGCATGAAATTATAGAGCTGCGCCCGATACTCGGCTTGCGCTCACCGGTGCATACCTTGGTGCGTTTGTTGAATCCGTTTAATGCGGAATACAGTATTCAGGGCATCTTCCATCCCGGCTACCGCCCGGTGCATCAACAAGCCGCTGCTCTTTTAGACCAGCCGCACATGGCGGTATTAAAAGGCGAAGGCGGCGAGACCGAACGCAATCCAGATATGGAATGCCTGGTGCAAAGCGTGCATAACGGTGAACTGTCCGATGAAAACTGGCCTGCTTTATTTACCCACCGCCACGTAAAACCAGAGCTGCTTGAGCCGGAGCAACTGGCATTGATCTGGCAGGGAAAAGTGGAAGATGAGTTTGCGCAAGCCTCCATCATCGGAACGGCGGCGGTTGCGCTTAAGTTGTTGGGTAAGGCTGATACGCAGGAACAGGCACAGCAGTTGGCGACGGATTATTGGTTAGGTAGGGATAAGAAAAAATACTCTGGGGTTGCCGGCGTTTAATGGCACGTCGCTCACCAGACTTGTAAGTAACAATGACCTATCATATTGTTATTGACACCAACGTGATTATTGCAGCGATGCGCTCTAAACGAGGCGCATCGAATTTGCTATTACGATTATTGGGAACAGCCGATTGGCAGGCGCATATTTCTATCCCTCTGATACTTGAGTATGAAGAAGTTTGTCAGCGGCTATCTCCTTCTTTAGGCCTAAACCACGAACAAGTTAATGATTTTTTAGATTATTTTTGTACTGTTAGTCATCACCATAGGATATTTTATCTTTGGCGACCTTATCTTAAAGATGCCGATGACGATTTTTTGCTTGATTTAGCTGTTGAAGCGGGCGCTGATTTTATTATCACATTTAATAAAAAAGATTTTATTGGTATTGAAAAGTTCTCCATTCAAGCTTTAACCCCTAAAGAATTTTTACAAAAAACAGGTGATTTGCCATGACTCAATTAAGTATTACTATTCCCGATTCAATTTATAACAGTGTGCAGGCATTAGCCAATCAAGAGAATATATCAATTGACCAATTTGTAGCTTTAGCATTAGGCGAGAAGATGTCAGCCTTAATGACTGAAGACTATTTATTACAGCGCGCTAAACGCGGGCGGCGCGATAAGTTTTTAGCTGTATTAGATTCGGCTCCTGATGTTGATGCTATTGAAGACGATCGGATTGATCAGTAGAGGCTCTACGCAGTTGTTTGGCTTTTGTCTGATTAACAAGTCTACCAAAGAAACACATCCCCTACTGTAAAGTTAGACGCATATGAATATTCCAATTATTGCTGCTATTCTTACCGCAGTTGCCTCAGTTTTTGTAGCAGCTCTCACCTTTTGGCTTACAAAACACAAGGAAAGAGAAGCCGATGAACGAAAACAAAAACTTGAACACTATCGAGATTTAGTTAGTTCGTTTAGTGGCATCGTGGGTACTGACAGTACGCCAGAAGGTCAAAAACATTTTGCACGTGCATCTAACAATCTCAGCTTAATTGCTTCTCAAGAAGTACTAATTGCATTACAAGCGTTCCAGCATGAAATTCGCAAATCAAATCCTGAACCATCTGTTGAACGTCACGACATACTGTTAAAAAACCTAATGCTGGCTATCCGTAACGATTTAGGTCTGGCGAAAAAAGATGACCTTGAAAAATTAAGCTTTCATCTATGGTGTTCAGGTGCTGATGCCTAACTTATTTGTTTTATAGGCGTAGGACAGCACAGTCCTACGCACGGCGACATAAAAATTTTCAAATGGCGAAAAGGAGCATCAATTTATGAGAAAAATAACAGCAACAGATACTCTTGAACTATCAATCCCTGAAAGAATTCAATTGTCAGCGCGCCAGGATTTTTCGCGAAAGCTAAAATGGATCCGTCCGATTTTAGCAGCGAAAAATGACCTGGCCATTAATGCCTTCGGCGGCCCGCGTTCGTCCTCCGTCCGTCACGACGCACAACTTCGCGTTGCTACGCTGTGCGCCATGACTCCCGTAATGACTTTACGCCATGTCGGATGGCCTTACATTTTGACTGCGCTTCCGCTAACGCTACAACGGTAGTGGATTAAATCTGTAATTAGGCATGAATATCCAAGCCGAATTCGACCTT
>NZ_DAIUEH010000070.1:0-22245 GCF_036845245.1 Methylobacter sp. | reverse complement strand
TAACGCCAACTATAACCTATATCTAATGCTATTAATGCAATTAAACACTAGCATAAATCCGTTATGCTTTAGCGATTGAATGAGCCAAAAGACATCTTGCGCATCCGGGCATAGATCATGATGATTGTAGTCGGGGTAGAGGCAGCGAGGATCATCCGCCTGCTCGGGTTGGTTTTTGGCGATTTGCAGCGTATTTTTCTTTATATTTTTTTTGATCTTGCTTTTTGCGGCCCGAATTTCGTCTACGAACTGATCAAGCTGTTGAGCGTATATCGTTATATTTTCTGGACTGAACCCCATCCTTAGGATTTTTAGCAGCTCGACAGAAATACAGTCGGCCCTGAATAAAACCCACCGTAATTCCCGTTCGATCGCATACGCATAGGCTTAGTTTCGTGTTCACTAACCGGCTGAGAGGGCCTTAAAACCGTGCCACCACTCAGAGCGAATTGTAGATTACGTCTGCCTTTAATTAAATTGTCGGTTAACTCTATTACTGCGTCCAGATCGATAACAGACAGTCCATGACACGCGCGCTGGAAGTGGGTAGACAGGATGCCGGCACAGGCAAGCAAGGCTTCCGTTAATGGGAGGATTTCCGGGCTGTTGGTGTATATATTTTTGCTTGTCATGTTAGTTGACCCCTATCCTGGAAAATTTAAGCGCGAGGGAAACATTACTCAAAGTACCGCAATCCATTACGATATTTTCAAGAGCGGCGCCGTTACTTTCTGAGCTGATATTGCGGACTAACATGCCGTAAGAATAAGCCAGCTCAGCAAAGGCTTGATGCAGGTCTTCCACATGAAAACCGCCCTGATCCCCCCTCTGATTGGTTTGTTTTTGCGCTGCCCCGACAGGTTCATGGTGTTGAGCGGCCTTGCCGTTTTTTGCCAAGTGATAGAGATGACGGACAGACCCGGCCAGCCGGTCGGCGTCATCGATTACGCATTGATAGCCTAGGATGTCCGGCTCATAGTCTTTACCGATGAATAGTGCAAAACTGGTGTTGAGCGCCTTCAATCGGTCTTGCGCTTCTGTTAGTGCACGGGTGTATTCGGTGTTTGTGGCCTTGTTATTTTGAGTGCTCATGATAAAGCCCCCATACGGTCGAACTTCACACGCAAGGCTGGGTTATATTCCTTGTACCTTACTGCGCGGGTACCGGGTACGTTGGACGCAATCAGTTTGCGAACGTGGTAAATATTAAAAATGGCTATTAAGGGATTTTGGCCGCGATTAGCCGGATTTGTGGCGGGTGTGTTCATGACGGTATTCCTTTGTGAAGATGAATAGCCGCCGCCCATTGGTGCGAGTCGCTGGGCGGTGGAATGTATCAAGTTCGCACTACCGGCAAAGGAACCGGCCAGCCTTTTAAGGGGCTGCTCAATACATCCCACCATAACAGAAGACACACGGCATAAAGCCGCTTGTGTTTTTGATGGGCACAAAAAAACCACGTTTAAAAGTGGCCTATTGTGGCCTTTGCGCGGGGTGCGAATCCCGTCTTTCGTTTTTTGCGAAAGCAGGAACAGAATAGCCGCGCTGATGGAAAGTGTCAACAGGTTCATTGTGTACCACCCAGCTCTTCAATCAGCTCTCTTATTTGATCAACTCGCCATAACGTTGATCTTCCGATTTTGATGGGCTTTGGATATATGCCAGATTTAACACCTTCAAGCCAAGATGTTCGGCCTATGCCCATTACTCCCAGAGTTTTTTTCTTCGGATTGTTGGCTATGACCCAAATGCCGACAAATCCCATGGTGGGTAAAGTTGGTGGTTGTGGGGTGGTTTTTTCCATGTGATACGCCTCGATTCGTTGTAGTTCGAGACTAATCATGACTGAGCGATTTGTAGTATGGGCTTAGCTAAGTTGGATTTTCAACCTTCGGAAAAGCGTGACATAACGCCGTTACTGCTCTTGAGAGGGTAAAATTATTTTTTTTGCGGCCTTTAAACAGTTTCTTATCGAGTTATCATGAACATAACAATGACAAGGAATCTTTGCTGATATGCCGTAATCACCGGATCCGGTCGCTTTGTTGGTGTCACTATTTGGATCGTAATCATACTTGTCAATCGCCATGCCGATGATTAGTTTTAGCATGGTGCTTCGTTCGGTTTCTGTCACTATTCCTTGATTTTCACGACGCTCTTTCCACTGAGGTTCCAATTCAACAGATTCATGCAAATACTTAATAATGTCTTTATTATCTACTTGAATTTTTAGCTTCTGAAGTCTTGTACTTATACATATCGCGCTGCTTTCTATATTGTAATGTTTACATTTGTAACCGTGATTCGCCATGCCAAAGATCAGTTTCAGCAACGTGTCGAGCCTAAAGTTTTCTTGCTCTTTTTTCTTGAATGGCGTGTTGAAGTATTCATACAATTCGTTATTATTCCGGTACTCACCCAAGAATCTATTTGCCATTGACAAACAATTGAACGCACCTTTCAGGTTGGAATTTGAGAAATGTCCAGCTGCAAGTCCACTTATGTGGATTAACCTTGATAACTGAAATTCTTTTAGCGTGATACCTTTAGAAAAGGCTTTTTGGAGTTCTTTGCTGTGGTAATGAGAAAAATCGCCTCCTGATTTTTCTTGCTTGGATACTGCTTTCCCAAACACATCCTCAAAAATTGGTTTAATCCGTTCTGTTTCGGATTCGTCGTTTCCAACCAAACTCCTTATTTCTTCAGCTATTAATTGTTGAACATCAAGGAGGCTATCACAAAACGCTTCAGAAAAATCCTTGGCATCACAGTCAATAAATATTTGGGTTGGCGTTGTCAAAACTAACACTCCGTCAAAGTGAAAACCGTCCAGAAAGTAATAACCGGAAACAGAAGGACGAGTTCCGCTTGTTGCTCCGTCGAGCTATCCGGTCGGCTGCATCATACCCCAGTCAGTGCTAACGGCCAAGAGCGTGCCGGTCAGGTATAATGCCGCCTTAGCTTACTGGAGCACCGCTGCATGATGATTCTTTGCCCTAACTGCCAACAAAAAGCCCGCATCACTTCTCGTAATGCCTTGAACGCTGAAGGAACTATCGCCGATCTTTATTACGCTTGCACCAATACCAAGGATTGCGGCGCAACTTTTGTGATGACGCTGGCACCCAAGCATTACCTCAACCCGCCGGTCACATCTACAGCCCAATTAGCACAAAATATCTTGAATAACCTCACAAAAACAGAACATGCAGCACTAGTACAAGGCCGTTAATTCGTTGAATTAAAATGTAATCGGTCATCCAGAGTTGATATTAGTTAAAACAGAAAGGGGCTAATTGATCCGAACTTGCTAACTATCTAAATTCGGCCACAGACAGCCTTGATCTGAATTTTTTACCAATAACCCCTAAAAAGCCTATAATATCTATTCATCAATCTATTCACTAACCAATTCACGCTATGACACTTCACGCTGAGAGCATTCGTATGCACTTATTCGGCAACCCACTGTCGACAGCGCAATTGCGCGAAAAGCTAGGCATTAGCCAGCCGTCGATGTCCCGTGCGCTGACTAAGCTCGGTGATGAAATAGTCCGGTTTGGCGCTGCAAGATCTATTCACTATTCGCTACGCGATACCCATCGCAGATTGCCAGATATTCCAATCTATCGCGTTAGTGCCGAAGGTCTTATTCGGCAATTAGGAACGCTGATTCCAGTCCGTCCTGATGGGTTTGTAATGCGACAGCAAGATGGCGAGACCCTTCACAGCGATAGTCTGCCTTGGTGGTTATTCGATATGCGTCCCCAAGGATATCTAGGCCGGGCGTATGTTGCTCGTTATAGTGCTGAGCTGGAGCTGCCAGACCGGCTTCAAGACTGGACTGATACCCACGCTTTGCGGGCGCTACTGGCGCATGGGCATGACATAGTAGGAAATATCCTACTAGGCGAAAATGCAAGGGATCGTTTTCTCGATACCCCTACGCCCGAGCCGGTTTCGTTTAGTCGGAAGGCTGAGGAATATGCCAGGTTATCGCTTGAAGCGGCTCGTGGTGAGACACCTGGATCATCAGCCGGTGGCGAACAGCCAAAATTTACCGCTTATGCCGTGACTCCGGATGGGAATCGTCATGTTATTGTGAAATTTAGCGAATTGGACGCTGGGCCAGTAAGTGAGCGTTGGCGTGATCTGCTTCTGACTGAACATATTGCCCTTGAAACATTGCGCGACGCCGGTGTTCCTGTTGCTAAGACACAAATAATAGACCACAGTGACCAGCGCTTTCTTGAGGTCGAACGTTTTGATCGTATCGGTAGCCGTGGCCGGCGTGCGGTGCATTCTTTATCCGCGCTTGATGCAGAGTTTGCGGGGTTAGGAATAGGTGGCTGGCCGGTTATTACGCGCATCCTGGCTGATGATCGTCAAATTCATCAGGAAGCAGCGGCCGGGGCTAATATCCTATGGGCATTCGGTACGCTAATCGGCAATTCGGACATGCACAACGGAAACTTATCATTTGTATCCGAACATGGTCGGCCTTATGGAATTGCACCCGCTTATGATATGACCCCAATGGCTTTCGCCCCCCGCAGTGGTGGCGGACTTCCTGATACCTTATCCGAAGCGACAATTCTCGGCAGTGTATCTAACGAAACTTGGCGTCACGCAGAAGCTTTGGCTCGTACGTTCTTAGATCGGGTTATGGCGGCGAGCGGGTTCAGCCACAGATTTGAACCGTGTATAGCCGCGCTGAAACATCACATAGACACAGCTGGCGCTAAAATCGAACGCCTGGAGTGACGCTGGCATCCAAGCATTACCTCAACCCGCCGGTCACTTCTACAGCCCAATTAGCGCAAAATATCCTGAACAACCGCTCTAAAACAGATCGTGCAGCGCTATACTGCAAGGCGCAACGCCGAATTAACCGCTTAAGGATACAATTTAGCGCTAAATCTATGATGTTATATGGTGGTTTATTAGGCTCAATAGCATGCGATAAGAGTCGGCAAAAGACGCCTATTACTGGAGTGCATGATAGAGCAACACCGATAAAACCGACACCCTTCTTGCGTGGCAAAGCGGCACGCCGTTTTGAAGAAAACATGCGCCAGGCGGAACAGAATCCGGTTAGCCGTCAAGAGTACGAGCGCATTATGTCGGTTTACCGTAGCGTTAAGATTGTCGATAAACGTATTGATTTTTAAGTGATTGATATGTAGTATTTAGTCATTCGCTTAATCAAGTCATGTCTGCTTAAGCGATTAGTTCATTATTGGTTGATGAACGCATCAAAGCCTCGATTCAGCAATGCATCGGGGCTTTTTTGTTTGTTCCGCATGTGTCCCAATTTTACAAATCCAGCATTACATTGACAGGCAGTTAACGACTCAAGACAAGCCCGGTAAAACTATCAACAGCATAGCGGTTGCATTGGATCGGTTCTTTTACCGCACACAGTCATCCGACTTTTTTAAACGGCACTACCGCGCCGCCGGCCTTTAATCCATCCAGATAGTCGGCCCATGATTGCATCATGCGCCGGCGCTCATCAAGATATTGCGCCCGATTATAGGCTGCTCTAACGGCATCTCTCGGCATGTGGCAAAGTTGCCGCTCGATCGCATCCGCGCCCCATCCCTGCTCATTGAGCAATGTTGATGCTGTTGTCCTGAATACATGGGCGGTCATTATATCGCTGTCATAGCCTAGCGTTTTAAGTGCGGTTCTAATTGTGCCGTCCGACATTGGTCGACCATCGCCACGGCTTGACGGGAATACATAGCGACCATTCCCGGTTAGCGGCCTGATGTCTTCCAATATGGTGATCGCCTGAGTGGATAAAGGAACGATGTGCAGGACTTCTGTTTTAGTGACGAAGTAACGCCATTCTTTAGCGTCAAAATCAATGTCTTTCCATTCCATCTGTCTGATTTCGCCAGGGCGTTGAAAGAGTAGGGGGGATAACCTGAGCGCGCATTGCACAACAAAAGTGCCTTGATAGTGGAATATGTCGCGTAGCAGTTGGGCTACTTCTTGAGGCTCAGTCAATGCTGCCCGGTGTTTTACCTTTTGTGGCGGGATCTGCGCGGCTACGGCTTGCGCCGGATCATAATCAGTGAATCCATGCGCGATTGCATAACTGAAAGTCGCGCTGATCTCACTGTGTACGCGGTGTGCGGTCTCAAGTCCCTTTTTAGCAATGATAGGTTTCAGTATGTTGTAAATATCAGGTGACTTAATGTCGCTGATTGCCATGTTGCCGATGCAAGGGAAGGTGTGCAGCTCAAAACGCCTGAGTTTCTTTTGGTGGGTTATGTCTCGAACGGTATGGGCAATTGAAGTTAAGAAAGAGCGGGTTACATGCTCAAAAGTATGAGATTGAGCGACTTTAGCGGCTTTTTTGTTTTCGCTGGGGTCTATGCCTTGCGCTAATTGTTCGCGTGCTTTGTCATGGGCTTCTCTGGCTTGCTTCAAACTTGTATCCGGATAAACACCCAACGCCAATGTTTTGCGTTTGCCATCAAAGCGGTAATCGAATCGAAAGTATTTACTGCCGCTTGGATTTACAAGCAAGTACATGCCTTTTCCGTCAGGCATTTTGAAAGCTTTGTCAGGCGTAGGCTTAGCGTTCTTTATAGCGGTATCTGATAGAGGCATGACGGTATTTTTTTTGACGGTATAAAATGTACCGTCATATATACCGTCATAAATAGCTGGATGTCAACGGATTCTATTGTACTTCGTCGGACAATAAAAAACCCGCGAAGCCTTGCAGCTTGCGGGTTTAAGTACTTCTTTGCACGGCTCTGTACTAATGTTTGGTACCGAGGGCCGGAATCGAACCGGCACGATGTCACCATCACCGGATTTTGAATCCGGCGCGTCTACCAGTTCCGCCACCCCGGCAAAGAATGTGTATTATAGGCAAAGTTTATAAATAACGCCAATTTTTTTTAAGGTGTATTCAAATGCCTAACCTGATAATATCGCCCGCTATGAAAAAAAGTGATTTTAACTACCAGTTGCCCGAAGCGTTAATTGCGCAAAAACCATTGGCAGAGCGCGATGCAAGTCGTTTGTTATGTATGGACAGTAATGCCGGACGGATAATTGACCGACAATTTACTGACTTTATCGATTTGATCGATCAGCGTGATCTGCTGATTTTTAATGATACCAAAGTGATTCCGGCCAGACTGTTTGGCAAAAAACAAAGTGGCGGTAGGGTTGAGATTCTTATCGAGCGCATTCTGGATGACCATCGTGCCATTGCTCATGTCAGATCGAGCAAATCGGCGAAACCGGGTACCTTGATAGAATTGGATAACGATTATTGCTGTGAAGTATTGGGCAGGGCAGATGACCTGTTTCAACTGGAGTTTAAGGGCGATAACAGTTTGCTCAGTATACTGGAGCAAATCGGTCATATTCCATTGCCTCCATATATCACTCGTGAAGATGATCAATCCGACCTGACCCGTTATCAGACGGTTTTTGCCAGAGAGGCTGGGGCCGTTGCTGCGCCGACCGCAGGCTTGCATTTTAATCAGGCTATGATGGAAAAGCTTAAAGACAAAGGCGTGCAAACCGCTTTTGTGACACTACATGTTGGCAGCGGCACCTTTCAGCCTGTCAGGGTGGAAGATTTATCCGAACATTTAATGCACAAAGAATATTTTGCCGTACTGCCGGAGACGGTAACAGCCGTTCATCAAGTCAGAGCCAGGGGAGGCCGGGTTATCGCGATAGGCACGACGGCGGTCAGGGCGTTGGAATCGGCATCCAAAAGCGGCCAACTTGAAGCCGGTTTTGGCGATACTAATTTGTTCATTACTCCCGGCTATCAATTCAAATCGGTCGACGCCATGTTAACCAACTTTCACCTGCCTGAGTCTACTTTATTGATGTTGGTTTCGGCATTTGCCGGTTATGAGCATATTATGAATGCTTATAGTCATGCTATTGATCAATCTTACCGATTCTTCAGCTATGGCGATGCAATGTTTTTAGGGAATGGTTTTATAAAAAAATGATGGAATTTGATTAACCCAATCCGTCATTTTTAAACTGTAAATAACGTTAATTTGCGCGCAGCTTATTAACGTTATTTAAGAGCAACAAGTACATTGATTACATTCAATAAAGCCGATAACTCAATACTTTTCCAGATATGAAGTTGACAGACGTTAGCTTCACCTATCAATAATTATTTACCTCCAGTAGACCACGAAATGCAGACAAAATCTGTTTAACGTCGTGTCTGAAAAAAACTTTAACGCATCATGATGTGTGCTTGATCTCTATCGAAGTGAGTCGGAGTTTATGCACATGACGGCCGTTAGGTATTTCTACTAATTGTTCAAATGGTTTGTTTTCTATAACCTGAAGCCGTATTTATTTTTTCAATAGACCAAGTTATTTTTTAGACATAGAGGTATTTAAATCATATCTGACTGGGACTTTATTGGTCAGATCACAGTCTAAGTTGATTGGTCGATGTCAAGCAAACCTTTTTATAATCCTTAGGAATTCGTCATGAAATTTATTAATCCAGATGTGTTGATTTTATTGTCTATAAGCTCGTTCATATTTGATAGTGTCGATCAGTGCTACACAGGAGGAGCAATATGGAGTTTAGGTCCTTTGAGTAATAACTCATATACGATTTGAAAATAGCTGTTTTAGTTATTGGCGCTGTTAATTCTTTACGGGTTTGTTCATATGATTACAAGCATAGATTTTGAATCCAATAAAACGTTTTGGAAAAACTCCATGGCTGGCTTAGCTATGCAGCGATGGTCATTTGTCAAGGGTGAAAGATCCCGTGCAGTTATTGTCGGACTTAGCGATTTAAGTCGTAAGCTGACTTATCAATTTAAGCAAAATCCTATGTTGGGAGTAGGTTGCATGGGGTTTTTTGATGATCGTTGGTCGGAGCGTTTACAGGAAGATAGGCAAGGCCAGCCGGAAGCACTACTGGGTAAGATCTCATCAACTGCCGAGTTTGTTAAAACTTATAATGTTCAGCATATATATATCGCTTTACCGTTATCTGCACAGCCTCGGATCATGGCGTTACTGGATGAGTTACGCGATACCACTGCGTCAATTTATTTTGTACCACCGGATATAGTTTCATTCGATTTTATTCAGGCCAATATCAGTACCATAAACGGTATTCCCATAGTGGCAGTATGCGAAAGTCCGTTTATTGGTATTAACAGCATAATTAAGAGGATCAGCGACGTGATGTTATCGCTGTTGATTTTGCTGTTGATCGCACCAGTGATGCTGTTAATTGCAATTGGGGTAAAGCTCAGCTCACGCGGCCCTGTTTTATTCAAACAGCGTCGTTATGGTTTAGACGGCAAGGATATTGTGGTCTATAAATTCCGCAGCATGACGGTAATGGAAGACGATGAGCTGGTTAACCAGGCAACCCGAAATGATCCTAGAATCACCCCGTTTGGTGGTTTTCTACGAAAAACATCCCTGGATGAGTTACCACAGTTTATCAATGTGTTACAGGGGCGTATGAGCATTGTCGGCCCAAGACCGCATGCTATTAGCCATAACGAAATGTACCGTAGCCTGATTAAAGGATACATGATTCGGCATAAGGTAAAGCCGGGTATAACCGGCTGGGCACAGATTAATGGTTTTCGCGGAGAAACCGAAATTCTGGAAAAAATGCAGGCGCGGATTGACTACGATCTGGATTACCTGCGGAACTGGTCATTATTGCTCGATTTATTGATCATATTTAAAACTATCAGCGTGGTCGTCAGGGATAAAAATGCTTACTAATACTAAATTACAATGGTTTGATAAACGCTATCTATTGCTAATGGTTTTATTGCTATTGCCCATTAAGCAAAGTATGGCAGCCTACAATATTGGTCCGGATGATACCTTGCGTATCTCAGTGTACGGTTATGAGGATTTAAAAACTGAAACCCGGGTTTCACCCGATGGCCGGATTACCTTTCCTTTGATCGGTGAAGTCGCGGCGAGCGGAAAGTCCAGCATGGAGTTGGAGGAAGCTATTGCTGTGCGTTTAATCGAGGGTGGCTTTATCCACGATGCTCAAGTCAGTGTCTCGGTTTTGAATCATGTCAGTCAGCAAGTGTCGGTGCTGGGTTATGTCAATAGACCGGGACGTTATCCTCTGGATTCCAATAGCTCTATAGTCGATTTGATCGCTATGGCTGAAGGTGTTCAAGAAATGGGTGACTATAAAGTAGTGGTAAACCGCGTTATCGATAGCAAGGGTAAGCAGCAAAAGCGGGAACTGAATTTGCGAGCGTATTTGGAAGATGCCGACAATATGACGCCATTTAAGATGCAACAAGGCGATCAAATATATGTGCCGAAAGCGCCTATGTTTTATATTTATGGCGAAGTGCAGCGTCCAGGCGGTTACCGTCTTGAACCGGATATTTCGGTGCTGAAAGCCTTGTCAATCGGTGGTGGTTTGACTTTGCGCGGTACTGACAGCGGGATAGTCATCAAACGTAAGAACGGAAGCGGCGTTTTAGAGGATGCTGATGTGGAGTTGGGCGATGCGATATTAAAAGACGATGTGATTTATGTTGGCGAGCGTTGGTTTTAATGTCTGCAAATCAGGATATGTATTTTTAGTATTTTTATTAATGTTGTTGATTGCTCGTACTCAGTCAATCAAGCAAACAAAGGAATAATATGAACTTTCATCAATTTATTAATATTCTCCTATCACACAAATTGGTTGTCTTGTCGGTATTAATGGTGACGGTAATCACGACTTTGGTGGTGAGTTTGTGGTTACCCAAGCAATACGTCGCTACGACTTCAATAGTGGTTGATCAACGCAGTGTTGATCGGGTGACCGGCTTAACTTTACCGATACAGCTGCTGCCTGGATATATAGCGACACAGGTCGATGTGGTTGGTAGTCACAATGTGGCGCTTAAAGTAGTGGAAAAACTAAAGCTCAGAGAAAATCCACAAATACAGGAAGACATTGCAAAAGCTAAAGATATTGGCGATGTCAGGGATTGGATCGCGGATTTTTTGCTAAAAAAACTGGAAATCAAGCCATCACACGAAAGTAGTGTGATGCAGGTTGAGTTTACTTATACCGATCCGCAATTGGCTGCAAATATTGCCAATGCCTTTGCTGATGCCTACATACAGACCAGTATTGAGTTACAGGCCCAGCCGGCCAAATTAAGCGCAGACTGGTTCGACTCGCAAATGGCTTCATTAAGGAATAATCTTGAGCATGCACAATCGGTGCTGTCTACCTATCAACAACAACACGGCATTGTCGCAACTGATGACCGAGTAGACTTGGAAAGTGCTCGCCTGTCAGATCTATCAAAGCAGTTGGTGGACAATCAGGTGCGCACTAGCGAATTGCAATCCAGAAAAGATCTGCTGGCAGCCACACTTAAACAGGGTGGATCGCCAGAGTCGTTGCAGGAGGTGTTGAGTAGTCCTGTGGTGCAATCACTCAAGTCGGAATTAGCGAAAGCAGAAGCTAAATTTGCCGAATTGTCCAAGCGATTAGATATAAATCATCCGCTATACAAACAAGCGAAAGCGGAAGTGGACAGCCTGCAACAGAAAATTCATTCTGAAATTAAAATGGTATTAAACAGCATCGCCGGTGGGGTTGCTTCCTCTGGTCAGCATGACAAGATAATTGCCAATGCCGTTGCTGAACAGAAAGCCAAAGTGTTGGAACTGAAACAACAGCATGATGAAATAAGAGTGCTTAATCGTGAGGTGGAAAATGCTCAGCGAATATATGATGCTGCCTTGCAGCGAGCAGTACAAAGCCGGATGGAAAGCGAAATGCGCCAAACTAATACTGCTGTCCTTAATCCCGCCGTTTCCCCACAAAAACCAGCTAAGCCCAAAGTACTGATCAACATGATCCTGTCGGTTTTTTTGGGTGGCATGTTAGGAGTAGGCTCGGCATTAGCGGCCGAGTTAATGGACCGCCGAGTGCGATCTGCTTTTGATATTTCGGAGTTATTGTCTGTCCCTGTATTCGCTGTTATTTCCCTGCCGGCCTTGAAGCCAAGCCGGGTGGCTCGGTTGTCTCATCTTGATAGCTACAGTGACGGTCCCAATTATAATAGAGGTAACGTATGATGCAAGCAGAAACTATGATCAACAGCAAGATGTCCAATAAAATGACTAAAATAGAAAATACCGCTTCGATGGGGGCTCTGTTACTGGACACCGGAAAAATCAGCGCCCGGGATGCCGAACGCATAATCGCCTTGCAAAAACAGAAAGGCCTGCTCTTTGGTGATGCCGCAAAGATGCTGGGGTTGGTCGATGATGATGACATACAAAAAGCTTTATCATATCAATTTGACTTTCCGTTCCTGACGGCAAGTGATGAAAGCTTCAGTCATGAACTGGTCGCCGCATACCAGCCCATGAGCTTGCAAGTGGAAGCGCTACGAGCTGTGCGAGGACAATTAATGTTACGCTGGTTTAACAATGTTCATAAAACCTTAACGTTGGTCAGCCTCAGTCGTGGCGAAGGACGCAGCCTAATGGCGGCTAATCTGGCGATTGTTTTTTCCCAGCTTGGCGAACGCACCCTGTTAATCGATGCCGACCTACGGCAGCCACGGCAACATGCATTATTCAAACTACAAAGCGCTTATGGTCTCTCGGACGTGTTAGCCGGGCGTGCTGATCTAACGGTTATCACACGAATTCCAGCATTCCGGGATTTATCTATCTTACCGGCGGGCACAGTGCCTCCCAATCCGGTCGAGTTGATCAGTAGAGGCTTAAAAAAATGCCTGAAAGAACTACAAACACAATTTGACGTAATCTTGATCGATACACCGTCAGCAGAACAGGCTATCGATGCTCAAATTATCGCCTCAAATTGCGGTGGAGCCCTTTTAGTAGTGCGGCAACATAAAACCAAGACTAATGATTTACAGTTATTAAAAGAAGCTTTGCATGACACAGGCAGTCAATGTCTCGGTGTCGTGCTAACAGATTTTTAATACTTAAAACAAAGATGTATTGATTTTTAGTGAATACTTGGTTTAATTAATGGTATTAATTCAATGAATAATATATAATTTTTTCTATTGTTATCTTAAGCTCAAAAATAATCGAAGCTTTACAATTCTAGCATCGTTATAAGTCCAGTAAATGCTATGGTGGTTATTTCAACAGATAGAAATAGCAGAACTCCAAAGGCTAGGCGAATTTTTATACATCAGTGATAAGGCGCGCTATTACCGCTCAAAGTTCGTACAGGTTTATCAGCTTGATTCAGGATTTCTACTTTATACGTTAAGCTCAAATTTAGTCGAGCAGCTATTGGAGATTTTCAAGAAACTTTATAGGGCAAACTCTATCGGTCTTTTATGTACTTAAAAAGCCTATAATTGAGTCCTTTACGCAAATAGGCCACGACAAACGAGCTATATTCAACAACTAACCGATAATTCTCAGGCTACCGGCAGTACTTGAACGCTGAATATCTATTTGCAATAATTATAAAATCTGGCATAACTATGACAAATAAAACCAAGGTTTCCCAAACAATTATATTGCTCGGCTTATTGTTACGTAATGTTTACATCGGCAAAAATATTGAACAAGCGACTACCAATGGCAAGGACAAAGCGATTAATAATGATCTTAAAAGCTTATTACTTATGGCGGTGTAGATAATGGTAGTGTTATGTTTGGACTATTTACAGTACGGCAGCAAAAACAATACGACTAAAAAAAGGTACTTATTGTCGTGTTTCATGTTGTTGCTGGGAGGGGCAATGCCAAATAAAAGTTATGCAGTAGCATCGCCAGATGACATCATCAAGCCATACGTTGCCTCCAGCTTGTTATATGACAGCAACTTTTTACGGGTATCTGACAATGTCGATCCAGTGTCGGCTACAGGTAAAAGCGATAAAAGCGACTTTATTAAACAAGTTGGAGCCGGATTTGATATGGACTGGACAATCAGCAGACAGCATATCATCGTCAAAGCAAATGTTAATCAGAACTGGTTCCAAAACTTCACTAGTTTGGATTACACCGGCTGGAACACTCAAGCTCAATGGAACTGGCAATTGGGGAATAATCTGGATGGTGAAATAGGCTACACCAATATTCAGGCATTAGGCAATTTTGCTCAATTGAATGGCATATTAGACAACCTGATAAATAACCAACGTTACTTTGCCAACGCCGGCTACCTGTTTCACCCCAATGGCAAGATCAAGTTTGGCGTATTTCGGGCAGAGAGTAAGTTTGACGGTACAAGTCGGCAATTCAGTAACAACACTGAAGATAATGCCGAACTCAACTTGCAATACCTAAGCCCCACCGGTAGCACTTTGGGTTTGCGAGTAATCGCAACTGATGGTCAATATCCACAACGCCAATTAACCGCCGGTAGCACCCAGGATAATGCCTACACGCGAATGAACTATTCTGTGACCGCGGATTGGCATGTCAACAATAAAACTCATATCGATGGCCTTGTCGGCTACACACAACAAAACTATGCACATTTTGGCGCCCGTAATTTTTCCGACATAACTGCAGAGCTAAATATGAAATGGCAAGCCAGCGACAAAACATTGCTGGAGCTGTCTGGAAGACGTCTAATCACCCAAGCCGACAACCTGTTTTCCAGCTTTGTGCTATCCCAAGGTGTGTGGTTTAACTTTAGTTGGCAGTCCACTCCCAAAATTTCCCTGAAGCTGCCCATGTCCTATCAACAGCAACAGTTTCTGGGCGGTGGCGGCACCAGCGCCGCTGGTTTTGGAGAACAAAAAGATAATGTCGGCAATATCGGCGTTAATGTAATGTATCAGCCATTAGACAGCATCAGTGTCGGACCCGTGTTGAATTATGAAAAGCGCGATTCCAACAATCCCATCTCGTCTTACGAAACTAAATCGGCAGGTGTTAATTTGCAGGCGGTGTTCTAAGGAAGCTCTGATTAAATCCTTCGCTCCCTTTTTTCTATAATTATACTTGATTAGCAAGATGCTTCAGCCAATCCCAAACATTGCATCAATAAGGCGTATACTGAATTTTAGTCCATTAATAAAGGATCAAGTCATGCCAATGAATCGGGTTCAGTTTCAATCGGGTTTATCAATGCCTGATTTCTCAAGCAGTTCGGAACCGAAGCACAATGCGAAGCTGAGTTAAAGCAAACACGGTGGCCTCAAGGTTTTGTCTGTCCCTGCTGTGCCCACACGGGTCATAGCGTATTTAAAGCGGGATCGCACCCAACGTTTCAGTGTCAGAATTGTCGACACCAAACTTCACTGATTGCGGGGACGCTCTTCCAAAGCACCAAGTTGCCGCTGACGGTTTGGTTTTTGGCGATCTACCTCATCAGCCAAGCCAAGATGGGCTTGTCCGGGCCGGCTCTGATGCGGTCCGGGGCGTCAGTCATCCGACTTGCATGGCTCATTCAGGACAAGCTTATGGAAGCCATGTCTGAGCGGGAAACGAATTATACCCTCAGCGGCCTATCCAAGTCGATGATGCCTATCTCGGCGGCGAACTTAGCGGCGGTAAAGCAGGGCAGGGTTCTCAGAAAACAAGGTGCCTTTTGTTGCAGTACTGTCGCTTGATGACGAAGGCCACCCGTTACGCGTCAAACTAACACCCGTCTCCGGTTTTACCAATAAAGCCATTGCCGACGGGGCGAAAACCAACCTTACTCCAGGCTGTTCTGTGCTTTCTGATGGTCTGGGGTGTTTTGCTGCGGTAACCGAGGCAGGTTGCCAACACCAGGCTAGTGTCGTCGGTGGCCGCAAACCCAGGGATATGCCGGAATTCCTTTGGATCAACACTATCTTGGGCAATCTCAAGACTAGCCTGGGCGGTGCTTATCATGCCTTTGATTTCGCTAAATACGCCACACGCTATTTAGCGGCCTTCGCCTATCGCTCAACCGCCGCTTCCAGCTTGATACGCTCCCGACTCGACTTCTCGTGGCTGCCATTGCCCTTGGGCCTCGCTCAGATGCTTGGTTGCGGTCAGCTGAAGCATCTTGCTAATCAAGTTCTTTGTGGGCTCAGAACGAGCCGGTCAAAGAGCTGCGGCGATTCAAACATTACTGGGAACCGTGAACTCAATGGCTTGAACTCGGCAGAGTGGTTAAACGACACTCTGGAAAAATTGCCCATTTGTCTGAATAGCCGTATTGATGAACTGTTACCGTTGGCGCCGGATGTCATTGAGGCGTTTAAACGAAATAGGACTGAGTCCGCAAAGTGGTAGGGTTAGGCGCTTACACTTTTTTCCCTGGTCAAAAATTTCAAAGTCTAACCGTTCGTTCAAGGTTTTAACTCGCGGCAAAGGGTTGCTTAAATCCCTTTGCCGCGCCTCTTGACACAGTAGCTTTACAGCAGTTACTCAACTCGGCTTTAGTTGCTTTATTGAACAGTCACGGCAAACGTTCTGGTCGCTGTAGCGCTGCCATCGCTGACCTGCACCGTAAAGCTATCGGAGCCGGTATAACCCGTCACCGGTTTGTAGGTAATGGTGCCTCCGGGGGTGATATTGGTGCTGCCGGAACTGGCGGTGGCGCCGGTGACAGTCAGCGTGCCGTGGAGTGGGGCGACGCTTGAACTCCAGGTTTCCGTCTGGCCGGCGTCGATATCACTGACACGCAGGTTGGGTTTCAGGCTCAGCGCGGCACTATTGATCGCTACCGTCAGTGTGGTGGTTCCACCGGTGAAGGTGGGTGCCGTATTGGGGGTGACGGTTACAGCGAAGGTACGGGTCGCGGTCGCGGTGCCATCACTGACCTGCACCGTAAAGCTGTCGGAGCCGCTATAACCAACCACCGGTTTGTAAGTAATGGTCCCCCCCGGTGTGATATTGGTGCTGCCGGAACTGGCGGTGGCGCCGGTGACAGTCAGCGTGCCGTGGAGTGGGGCGACGCTTGAACTCCAGGTTTCCGTCTGGCCGGCGTCGATATCACTGACACGCAGGTTGGGTTTCAGGCTCAGCGCGGCACTATTGATCGCTACCGTCAGTGTGGTGGTTCCACCGGTGAAGGTGGGTGCCGTATTGGGGGTGACGGTTACAGCGAAGGTACGGGTCGCGGTCGCGGTGCCATCACTGACCTGCACCGTAAAGCTGTCGGAGCCGCTATAACCAACCACCGGTTTGTAAGTAATGGTCCCCCCCGGTGTGATATTGGTGCTGCCGGAACTGGCGGTGGCGCCGGTGACAGTCAGCGTGCCGTGGAGTGGGGCGATGCTTTGACTCCAGGTTTCCGTCTGGCCGGTATCGGCATCGCTGACATGCAGGTTGGGTTTTAGATCAAGCGCGGCACTATTGATCGCTACCGTCAGGGTGGTGGTTCCACCGGTGAAGGTGGGTGCCGTATTGGGGGTGACGGTTACTGCGAAGGTACGGGTCGCGGTAGCGGTGCCATCACTGACCTGCATTGTAAAGCTGTCGGAGCCGCTATAACCGACCACTGGCTTGTAGGTAATGGCTCCTCCGGGTGTGATATTGGTGCTGCCGGAACTGGCCGTGGCGCCGGTGACAGTCAGTGTGCCGTGGGTGGGGGCGACGCTTGAACTCCAGGTTTCCGTCTGGCCGGTATCGGCATCGCTGACATGCAGGTTGGGTTTTAGATCAAGCGCGGCACTATTGATCGCTACCGTCAGGGTGGTGGTTCCACCGGTGAAGGTAGGAGGCGTATTGGGAGGAGGAGAAATACCCAAAACCTTTTGCAATGAGTATTCATCTGTTGTAAGCGTACCAACACTCGTCAAGACGATACCATAGCTTATGGCTTTGGCGCCCGCCGGCAATGCCCCGGTAGAAAAAGTCATTAGCGCCCAACCGTTGGACGCCGGTAAAGTCGGTCCATCCTTCAAGTATTGCCAAACACCGTTAGCATCCAGGTAATCCAATATAACAACCGCGCCTGTGGTGGACTTATAATACGCGCTTAACTGATAAACGGAGCCTGCTTCCACCGAAGGGGCACACCCACCGGCTTGCTGACCGGCATCTTCCGTTGGTACCAGCGAACGGTCGCCGTTGGTGCGGGAGGTCATCTGCAATTGTTGCGCAAAATCTGTATTGGAACCAGTGTAACCGGTTGTGCGCGTCCATGTGGCATTGTTGGTACCCCATTCCCTGTGCATCCAGCAAGTAGGTGTACTGCCTGGGAAATCGTTAAGCGATGGATTGATGAGCAGGTTTGGGCCTAGGGCATTGGGGAGGACGTTTACTGTGAAAGTACGGGTCGCGGTAGCGCTGCCATCGCTGACTTGCACTGTAAAGCTGTCGGAGCCGCTATAACCGGACACAGGTGTATAGCTAATAGTTCCGCTCGAAATGATATCTGTGCTACCGGAACTGGCCGTGGCGCCGGAGAAAGCCAGCGTACCATGCACGGGAGCGGTACTTTGGCTCCAGGTTTCCGTCTGGCCGGCGTCGATATCGCTGACATGCAGGTTGGGTTTCAGATCCAGCGCCGGACTATTCATTCCCACCAGCAGGCTGGTGCTTCCGCCGACGAAAGTGGGCGCCGTATTAATGGGCGTCCCGGTCACGGTTACGGCGAAGGTACGGGTCGCGGTAGCGCTGCCATCGCTGACCTGCACCGTAAAGCTGTCGGGGCCGCTATAACCGGATGCCGGTGTATAGGTAATGGTTCCTCCGGGTGTGATATTGGTGCTACCGGAACTGGCCGTGGCGCCGGTGACTGTCAGCGTGCCGTGGGTGGGGGCGGCGCTTGAACTCCAGGTTTCCGTCTGGCCGGTGTCGGTATCGCTGACATGCAGGTTGGGTTTCAGATCCACCGCCGGACTATTCATATTTACCGTCAGGGTGGTGGTCCCGCCAGTGAAGGTGGGAGTCGTATTAGTGGGGAGAACGTTTACAGCGAAAGTACGGGTCGCGGTAGCGCTGCCGTCGCTGACTTGCACCGTAAAGCTGTCGGTACCGCTATAACCGGATGCCGGTGTATAGGTAATGGTGCCTCCGGGTGTGATATTGGTGCTGCCGGAACTGGCCGTGGCGCCGGTGACAGTCAGTGTGCCGTGGGTGGGGGCGACGCTTGAACTCCAGGTTTCCGTCTGGCCGGTATCGGCATCGCTGACATGCAGGTTGGGCTTTAGGTCTAGTGCCGAACTATTCATGTTTACCGTCAGGGTAGTAATACCACCGACGAAGGTGGGAGCTGTATTGGGTGGCGGTGAACTACCCAAAACCTTTTTCATTGAGTATTCATCTGTTGTAAGCGTACCAACACTCGCTAGGGTGATACCAAAGCTTATGGCTTTGGCGCCCGTCGGCAATGGCCCGGTAGAATGGGTCATTGGGCTCCAATTGCTGGCCGCCGGTAAATGCGGCCCATCCCTCCAGTACTGCCAAACGCCGTTAGCATCCATGTAATCCAGTACAACAACCGCGCCAGTGTTGGACTTGTATTGCGCGCTTAATTGATAATTGGCGCCTGCTTCCACCGAAGGGGCACACCCACCGGCTTGCTGACCGGCATCTTCCGCTGGTACTAGCGAACGGTCGCCGTCGGTTAAGGAGGTTATCTGCAATTGTTGCGCGAAATCTGAAGTAGACCCGGTGAAACCGGTTGTGCGCGTCCATGTGGCATTGTTGTTACCCCATTCCCTGCGCTCCCAGCAAGAAGGTACACTGCCTAAGAAATCGTTAAGCGAGGGATTGATAAGCATGTTAGGTCCTAGCTGCGGGGGAGGGGAGAGCGGTGGGTAATCCCCAGTCATTACTTGATGAACAGTCCTCACGTAAGTGCCTTGCGGCTCCCGGGCCTTCAGCCATGTCAAAAATTGAGTCAACGTATTCTGTGTCACCGCATAATCCTGGCAACCAGTACACACACTATGAAAAACTAGCGTTACCCAACCGCCCCCATTGGTCTCTGCCTGGGTTACGTAGTTTTGCATATCAGCAAGGGTAGTCGTAGAGAGCACAGAATCGGTTGAGGCGATGTAATAGGGGAAAGCCGGTGGTATCGTCTCTGCCACCGGGCAGTTTTGGCATCCCACGCCGCCGACTGCTCGCGCGCTTTCGTATTTACCGACAGGTTTATTCAAAGGACCGTATGTACCGGGACACCCTCCCAAAACGATGCCTTGGGTGGTCGGTCCGGTAGATGAGTAAGGATATGCGAACGAATAAACGTTGTCGCCATACCACCCACGGAGCGTCGCCAAGTCGTCGCAGATAGCTGTCAGCGCGGCAGCGTCAGTAAGGGTTGCAAGGTCTACATGGTTAATGGTGTGTCCGCCGATTTCATAGCCGTTGTTAAACAGTGTATCGATTTCACCTTTCGTCAGGTAATCAGTGTTGTCTATCGGCCCCGAGAGACGTATTCTATTGGAGTTGAGGTAGAAAGTCGCTTTCAGGCCGCTGTTAAGCAGAGGTTGGATTGCGTCCGATTCCGCCCAGTTATCGTCAAATGTTAACGAGACTATAGTAGTTGATTGAGCGCCTGCAGCTTCGACTGCTTGCAGCATATTCAAGGTCAATAGAAAGCAAACCAGCAGCATGTCGATAACGCACGGAGTCCAACGTCTTCTCACTCGCGTAGACGTGTTCTTCAACAAAGCAGTCGACCTCCTCGCCATTGTCGAAAAGCTATTTATTAATATGATCTGTATGGGGTTCATAGAGCCTCCAAAGTTACGACTAAAGGTTGCGCCAAGTGAGTATTTCCATTGTCAGGAGAGACCGTAGCTACCAATTGATATACCCCGGGCAAGCGAAACATAAGCCGCAGCTGCAATTGCTTGGTCGATTTAGCCGAGATTGCGAAACCGCCACGTTGCTCAATCTCTTTGTGCCCTGACCCCTGTGCACCGATAGCTCCCATTACCCCACCATCTATATGTTTAAGGGGTATAGACACCCATGATGCTCCTTCCAATACATCAATCTTAACGTCATCCGCCTTTAGGTCTCGACCGGCTCCGTCATGGACAATAAGGCGCAGCCGCGCGTCTGGCGTGGCAGACCCAGGGTTGGTGAGGCTTACGTTGATCCCATTAAGAAGCTGACCTGCTCTTACCGTCTGACCCACTCGATCAGCTTGACCCACTTGTGCGGTCTGCAATCCAGTCAACTTGAGATCTAGCACCGGCTGAACCGCTGTTGCCGCTTGCACAACCCCGCTGCTAAAGAAAGCCAATAAAACAACCAGAGATGCCCTCCTTAGAATTTGGTTAGTGTATGTTTTAGGCAATACTATCCGTGGAACCATAGCTATAAGCCATTTATGATTTAATATTTGTTCTTGTTTGCTATTTTGAAAAATATTTTTCATAACGTAATCATCCTATTTTTTATGGACACCGAATAAATTAATAATGAATAAGCGTTTATTCTTAATTGAAAAACTTAAAAAACATATTGTTGTAAACACCTATTATTGTGATGATATGGCCACACAAAACCAATGGGATATGTAATGGTCAACTTAAACAGGAGACTTTCTTACGCCGTCTTCTTATAGAATTCCTGCTCACATTCCAGCGGGGTTGGTAGATTAATTTTGAGTGCGCGCGTTATACCATTATAAAAAGCTAAATAATCAATAATACTCAGCTTTGCCGCCTCTTTTGTTCTGAATTTCTCGTAGGTAAGTTGCTCGTATTTTAAGCTTCGAAAAAATCGCTCTGTCGGCGAATTATCCCAACAGTTACGTATTGGCTGCCTCGATCGGAATGATGTTGTAGGCCGGGCTCTGGCTTTCGCCTCCAGAATGCCATCTGCAAGGCATTAACACACAGCGAAGTCCGCATGTGATCATCAATCGACCAGCCCACTACTTGCCTGGAAAACAAATCGATAACAATAGCGACATAGAGCCAGCCTTCAAGCGTCCAAACGTAAGTAATATCGGTGGTCCAGACTGTATTGGGCGCAGCCACATCAAATTGCTTATTCAAGTGGTTCGGAGAAATCGCCTCATGATGATCGCTGTCGGTGGTGATTTTGAATCGTTTTGGATAACGCGGTTTCAATCCCAATTTCTTCATCAATTGTTTCGCTTTATAACGCCCGACTTGAATGTCTTATTTTATGAAGGCTTCAGATAAACGACGGGAACCATAAATTTTCTTATTCTCATCAAATAGCTGAATCGCTTTAGCTTCCAGCTGTTTTTGCAGCACTTTTTTATCAGTATCTTCAGGCGCTTTGTTCCATGCATAAAAGGCGCTAGTAGTCAGTCATATTGAAGCGAAGCGATAATTTGTGATATAGCTATTGGCT
>NZ_DAIUEH010000069.1:0-22280 GCF_036845245.1 Methylobacter sp. | reverse complement strand
GAAGTCACTAAAATAGTATGCGTCATATTTTCAAAAATACTTTCACAGTCTCTCCCGCTCTGGAACCGGTAAAAACAGTTTACAATGTCATTGTGTATTCATCCTCGGTTGTACCTAAATAATCTATGAAAATCATTAATTTTCCTGCCGCTCAATCAAAAATTTACCCCCTGCTGTTCTTATTACTTATTCTCACCTTGGATTCAACCGGAGCCTGGGCTAAAAGCCCCACGGCTGATGTCGGGAAAAAAAGCGCAACATTTGAAATCAATAAAGACACGCTAAAGGCCAAAATCGAAGCTATTAATACACGGGAAGGACTCGATGAGGCGACAAAATCCAAATTGTTATCGATTTATCAGTCAGCGGAAGATAATTTAGCCAATGCCGACAAGTTTAAAACGCAGATAGCCGACTTTAAGGCGGCTATCAAACAAGCGCCGGAGCAGACCAAAAAGCTGCAAAAGGAACTTGAGCAGACTTTGCTGAAAGTGTCCAAGCAAAAACTGGAGGATTTTGGCCGGATACCGGTTGAGGAACTTGAGCAGCGGCTTATTCTTGAAAAAGGCAAGATCAGCAATCTCGATGAGCAGATAAAGAAGCTTGAAAGTGAGTTGGCTTTGCAAAATAGCCGCCCTCAACTGATTCGCGAAGAAACGGTAGCGGCGCAGCAAGATATAGAAGCGGCGCAGAAAAAGCTGGAAGCCCCGATCGGTAAAGCCGATGCAAAACTGGAAACCGAAGCCAGGCTTGCGCAGCTGAGAACCTTGATTGATTCGCGTGCTGCCGAGCTGAAAATGCTCGATGCCGAAGCGATCAGCAATCCGGCCAGAGTGGAGTTGCTTAAAACCCAGTTTCAGCTGCTGGACATACAAAAGTCGGCGTTAAATCCGGTGGTTACCGCAATCGAAACGCTTACTTTAGACCTGCGGCAGCGGGAAGCGAAACAAATGGAGGATGCGCTCAGTCAGGCGGAAAAGGCGGTTTCCGGCAAGCATCCGCTTATTCAGGAAACTACGCGCGCGAATATTCAATATAGCCGCGACTTGCAGGATATTACGGCAAAAATCGAACAATACACTGAACAAAAAACCAAGGTCGAGGCGCAGGCCGGTGAAATTGAAACCGATTTTAAAAGCGCCGAAAAGAAAATCAGTCTGGCCGGTTTAAGTCCGGCGTTGGGTAAAATCCTGCGAGAGCAGCGGCGTAATTTATCGATTCAGGATGAGGTTAAGCAGCAGTCCCAGGCCATTCAGAACGAAACCGCTGTAACCAGTCTTGCGCAATTCAAGGTTGAAGACAAACTGAAAGAGCTGATAGATGTTGACGCCGTGCTGAACGACATGATGAAACAGCAGGTAGATCCTGCCTTGCCTGCGGATCAACGGATGATGATACAGGCTGAGTTGCGGGTGCTGCTGAATAATCAAAAAGAATTGCTTAACAAGTTGTCCGTCGCTTACGCAACGTATTTGCGCACGTTGGGCGACTTTGATTTTGCCAAACAACAGATGAGTACTCAGGCCGGTAAATTTGCCACTTATTTGGATGAGCGTTTGTTATGGGTGCCCAGTTCCGAACCGATTAGCTTGAGTTATATAGCCGATTTATATCATTCGACGCAATGGCTGTTGTCGCCTTTTAACTGGATGGCATTGATCAAAGATGCTGCTAAGCTAACCCTTTATCACCTGTTTTTGAGTTTTATAGGGATACTGTGTTTGGTCGGTTTGCAGATGAGCAGAGGCTGGGCAAAGTTGCAGTTAACGGCTATCTCAGGCCAAACGGACAGTTTTTATTACACCTTAAAAGCCCTGGCCTACAACTTGATTTTGGTATTGCCGCTACCGTTAATTCTGTATTGCTTAGGCTGGTTTTTGAGCAGCAATATCCAGGTTGTCGACTTCACTAAAGCTATTGGCGAGGGTTTGAAAGGCACCGCACTGCCTTTGTTTTTCCTGCAATTTTTTTACCGCCTGTTTGCCGCCGATGGTATAGCGCGCAAACATTTTCAATGGCAAAAAAACACGGTCATTCTTTTACGCGCCCAGGTTGCCTGGATACGTTTTATTGTGGTGCCGGGAGTGTTCATTATCAGCAGCACCGGCGCATCTAAATTTTCTGTGCACAGTGACAGCATCGGCCGCCTGGCGTTGATCATCATCATGATTGTAATGGCTGTGTTTATTGGCCGGGTATTAAAACCCTCTACCGGATTATTACAGGACTATATCAATAAAGATCCTGAAGGATGGCTGGCTAAACTGCGTTATGTCTGGTATTCGGCCGCCATCTGCGTTCCATTGATTATTATCGGTTTTGCTGTCGCGGGCTATTATTTGAGCGCATTGGAATTGCAGCAAAAGCTCATCATTACCTTGCGATTGATTTTTTTGACTATCATCCTCCATGCCTTGGTATTTCACTGGTTAACACTGGTTAACCGGCAGTTGGCTATCAAAAACGCGATGCAAAAACGCAAAGCCGCAGCGGTTACCGAAAAACATCCGGTAGGGGCGGAAGATCCTGTATTGCCGGTTGATGAACAACAAATCGATATTCCTAAAATAAACGCTCAAACCATCAAGCTGCTTAATGTCTTTATCGGCTTTACGTTGGTGATCGGTTTCTGGATGATCTGGAAAAATATCCTGCCGGCCTTTTCATTCCTTGACCGTATTGAGCTCTGGCAGCATCTGGTCAATATCGACGGCCAGGAAGCCTATCAGCCGGTAACGCTGACCAATCTTATGCTGGCCGGGTTATATGTCTTCATTGCGGTGGTTGCTGTTCGGAATTTTTCCGGCGTCATGGAATTATTGGTATTCAGGCGCTTGTCGATAGAGGCGGGCGGCCGTTATGCGGTTAACCAGCTGGCTAAATATGTTTTATTTTCGATAGGTTTTATCAGCGTCGCCAACGAACTGGGCGGCAGCTGGTCGCAGGTGCAGTGGCTGGTGGCGGCGCTCAGTGTCGGGTTGGGTTTCGGTTTGCAGGAGATCTTCGCCAATCTGGTATCGGGCATTATCCTGTTGTTTGAACGGCCGATCCGGGTCGGCGATACCGTCACCATCGGCACTGTCACCGGCAAAGTCAGCCGAATCCAGATGCGCGCGACTACATTGATAGACATGGATCAAAAAGACCTGATTGTGCCGAATAAAACGTTTATTACCAGTCAGCTGATCAACTGGACGTTAAGCGATCCGATAACCCGGGTGGTAATTCCTGTGGGCATTGCTTACGGTTCCGATATTGAGCTGGCGCATCAAGTCATGATCGATACGGTAAAATCAACGCCTCTGGTGCTTGCAGAGCCTGAGCCGAGCGTGATGTTGGTCGGTTTTGGCGAAAGCTCGCTGAATTTTTCGATTCGTGTCTATGTCAGTGAATTGTCAAATCGCCTACCGGTCACGAATGATATACACATTCGGCTTGAAAAAGCCCTTCGCGAGCATAAGATAGGAATTCCTTTCCTGGAACGGGACATTCAGGTTCTTGCCGTCTCGCCGGGATACGATAAGATAAATCGTGACGCCTAGTAAATTACCGGGCGGTAGTGGGCTGACCAATTGAAAATCCGTGGCCAGCATAGACGAGTCCCTTCATGCGTATTTTAATCGTCGAAGACGAAAAGAAAACCGCCGCCTATCTGCAAAAAGGGCTGACCGAGCAAGGCTTTGTCGTCGATGTCGGCATCGATGGCGAAGCAGGCTTGCTGCTCGCCACGATGATCGAGTACGATCTAATCATTCTCGATGTCATGGTGCCGTTGCGCGATGGCTGGTCTGTACTGAAAGAGCTGCGGCGCGGCGGCAAGCAAACTCCGGTGCTGTTTCTGACCGCGCGCGATTCCATCGACGACCGGGTGAAAGGCCTGGAACTGGGAGCCGACGATTACCTGGTCAAACCTTTCGCCTTTGTCGAATTACTGGCGCGTATTCGCTCCATCCTCCGTCGCGGCCCCGCGCGACAGGCTGAACATTTGACTTTAGCCGATCTTACGCTCGATCCTGTCCGGCACAAGGCATTCCGTAATGGTCAGCGGCTGGATTTATCGCCCAAGGAGTTCGCCTTGCTGTCGCTGTTTTTGCAGCGGCCTGAAGAAGTGCTATCGCGAACGCTGATCGCCGAGCAGGTTTGGGATGTCCATTTCGATAGCGACACCAATATTGTAGACGTGGCGGTGCGCCGCTTGCGGCAGAAAATCGACGACCCGTTTCCGCAAAAACTGCTGCATACTGTTCGGGGAGTAGGTTATGTGCTCGAACAGCGCTAAACCGTGGTCTATTACCGTCAGGCTCACGCTGCTTTACGTCGTTTCAGCATCGGTGATCCTGTTGTCGATCGGCTGGTATCTGCACCAGACGCTGGCGGAAACCCTGGCGCAGGGCAACGGCAATTTCTATTAAAAGAAATCCAGTTATTGCGCACCGTGCTGCTGGAACAGCCGCCCAACCTGGAACGGCTGGCGGATGAACAAAGCGAAGGCATCGATTTACCGGTCAATCGTTATTACTTGAGAATCCTGGATCAAAGCGGGCATAGCCTGATCGAAACGCCGGGTATGGAAGCATTGCCGACGGCAAGGCAGTTTCCGGCGCTTGCCGAGAGCGGGACGGTGCGGAAAATTGCAGATGGGCGAACCTTAATGTTGATGACGGCGTCAAGCAAAACCACGCCGCAGCAAACCATTCAAATTGCACTCGACGTCTCCAGCGAAGCCGAACTTCTTGCTAAATACCGGCACAATCTTATTGGCGCGCTGTTTTTCGGCCTGTTGTTTTCAACCTTGGCCGCCGTTTTTGTTGCGCGGCGCGGCTTAAGCCCTGTGGCCGAAATGACGCGGCATATAGAAGGCATCACTGCCGCCCAACTGGATGAACGGCTGGACCCGGCCGCCGCCCCTAAAGAACTTTCCAACCTGGCATCCGCTTTTAATGCAATGGTATTACGGCTGGCTAAATCCTTCGCCCAGCTCAACCAATTTTCCGCCGATCTGGCCCACGAACTGCGCACACCGATTAACAATCTGATGGGCGCAACCGAGGTCGCTTTGTCCAGACCGCGAAACGCCGACGAGTACCGTGAGATTCTCGAATCCAATCTGGAAGAATACCGGCGCTTGTCGCGAACGGTTGAGACCCTGCTGTTTTTAGCCAGGGCCGAAAACACCGGGATTCCGTTGCGCACAGTTCGCCTGAACGGCAGGGAAGAATTGGAAGCGGTGTGCAGTTACCATGAAGCGATGGCTGAGGAAAAAGGCATTCGTCTGGTCTGCGACGGCCAGGGATTTCTTTATGCCGATGCCCAGCTGTTTAAACGCGTGCTCAGTAACCTGTTGCTTAACGCCCTTCAACATACCCCGAACGGAGGAGAAATCCGCTTGTCATTGGCTTCGGCTGACGACGGCTCGGCAAACGTCAGTGTGCAAGACAGCGGTTGCGGCATTGCGGCGGAATGCCTGCCTAAATTATTCGACCGGTTTTATCGCGTCGACCCCGCACGTTCGGCGGAAGGCACGGGCCTGGGGCTTGCCATCGCCAAATCCATTATGGAACTGCATGGTGGATCGGTGGTTATTCATAGCGAACCCAACCAGGGCACTGTGGTTACTTTGTGTTTTTCTGTCAGGTAAAACTTGATTAATAAGCTATTTCAGTCGGCTCCGAAGTAATGGGTAATTTTCAAAAAAGATTTCACCACGAAGACACGAAGGACACGAAGCGTTGTGAGGTTGGGCCGTAATAATAGAGTGCGGACTTGGTCGAGTGATTTTATGGGGGGCGTCTATGTCGTGTTTGTTTGCACGAATTGTCGCCTTGACTTGCACTCTAGTTTTTAAATCAATAAGATAAATTTAATTAAATAGGGTTATACGACATGCCGCTTGGGTTATTGGACAAATAATGTCGTATATATTACGTTATGCGTGGCTTTTGACCAATGCCATATTGAAATTGGTCGCTCTTTTAGGAATAAAAAAATGTCTGACAACTTGAAAATTCGTCAACCGGAAGACCTAAAACAGATTAATGTTCACGAAGATTGGGAATTACAATACTGGTCAAACAAATTCGGCATAACAAAAGATCAGCTACGGCAAGCCGTACAAAAGGTTGGTACTTATGTCGATGATGTTAAAAACTATTTGAACAAATAACATACTTAAACTTATCAGGCTCAAGAAAAATTATGGAATTCAAACAAGGCGATGTAGTGGAATTAAAATCTGGCGGTCCCCAAATGACTGTCACGGCAGTAGTTGGACAGGATAGTTTGCTTAACATAGCCAAGGTACAAGGTTTTATTGATGGGGATGTTTCGGTTGAGTATTTTTTAAATAACAAACTTGAGCGCGGTATGTTCAAACAAACATCACTCAAACTCGCTAAAGAATGATTTTTTGTTGGGTGGTGGTTCGCCTTTCCAGTAAATTGTCAGCATAACAAACCGGTCAAAGGGACGCGCCGCCCGTTGGCGGTTTTGAAGTCCAGTTTTTTATCAAGGTTCGGCGGCTTCACTAAAGCTCACAGAGCGGCGCCCCCTTACCGTAACGTTAGAGCCAGAGGAAACAAATGCATTGTGATCTTGTAGTTAATACATTAATCGTCCCCAAAACTATATCGGCTACAAACATCGATGATTTCAAAACTCAACTTGAAGCATTGTTAATAGAGTCAAAACAACAAAGAGGAATTGTGTACATATGGAGAACTCAATCTGACATACCAAGATTAAAAGGGAAAAGCCCCATTATTTATATCGGAAAAGCCAATGGAAGCTTATACGATCGCTATATAAACAATATTACCCATGAGGCAAACGAGTATTGGAACAGATACCACCACATAATATCCACCTATGGAAATATTTATATAGAAATATTCGAGTCAAAAGATCCCCCAAAAACTGAAAACAGTTTTTTATTTCAATATCATCAGCAATTTATGGAGTTGCCGCCTATCAATTTGCAGAGCTACAAATATGGCCTGCTCTAACATGGCGCTTAAAGGGACGTGTCGTTTCGTGGCGGTTTTGCAGCCGCGTAGCCGTGTAGGGGACGCATCGCGCCCCATTCTGGAACTCAATCGTACTGGGTTTTAATAACGGAAACGGATTGTCCATTACAATGTTTAAAATAACCCGACCATTTAGGCATTTGTAAATGGGGCGCGATGCGCCCCCTACATGGGATTTGTTTTATGAAATCACATCGGATAGGCTGAATCATGTCGAATTACCGGCGCTGTTACATTCTTGGCGGATCGTACTTTTTCACCGTGGTGACGGAACGGCGGGCGAAAATCTTGGGTAACGATCTGACCAGGGATTTATTACGGGCGGCTTTTCTGGACTGTTTCCAACGCTGGCCGCCGTTTCGGGTGGATGCGATGGTGATGGTGCAGGATCACCTACACGCCATCTGGTCAATGCCTCCGGGTGATGCGGCGTATCCAAAACGCTGGGGCGCGATTAAAAAACATTTCACTGAATCCTGGCTTGCGCTGGGCGGCGCGGAAAAACCCCGCTCGCCGTCCCGCATCGCACATCGTCGACGAGGTGTTTGGCAGCGTTATTATGCTGAGCATACTTTGCGGGATGAACGCGATTACCAACGGCATTTCGACTACATTCATTACAATCCGGTAAAACATGGCTTGGTGGAAAGCCCTCGCGATTGGCCTTATTCGACCTTTCACCGCTGGGTATAACTTGGCGCGTATCATCCTGATTGGGGCTGTTCTTTAGACGGCAGCTTGGATTTTTCGGACATAAATTCGACCTCGGGCGATTAAAAATTCGGGTAAAGAGTGCATCGCGCCCCCATTTCCCGTTTTCAATTCTGACAACATTGTAATCTTCCCGTCATTCTATTGTTGGGAACGGCCTGCTAATATTCCCGGCATGCAACGACTCTTCTACCTGACATTTCTAAGCCTCACGCTGATCGCTTGCGCCAATTTCGAGGATAAGCCGCTAAACGCCGCCGACTCTGCCACGCGCATCGAAACACGCACGTTATCCGATACCGGGCTGCGGAATTTTATCGATAGCGTGATCGTCAACAAAAAAGGGCGGCTGTCCGAAGCCTGGGATATTGATCGGCTAACGTTGGCGGCGATTTATTATCATCCCGACCTTGCGCTGGCTCGGGCCCAGGCCGAGTCGATGGATGCCGCCGTCATTACCGCAGCTCAACGGCCTAATCCCAATATCAATATTTCACCGACCTGGATCAGCAACTTGGTGACGACGGTAGCCCCTTGGATTATCGCCAGCTACGTCAGCATTCCAATCGAAACCGCCGGTAAACGCGGTTTTCGTATCGACAAATCCGAGCATCTGATCGATGCGGCACGCTTGCGGATAGCGGATACCGCTTGGCTAATCCGTGGGCGCTTGCGTCTGGCGATGCTGGAAGTTTACGCGGCACAGGAAGCCGAGCGGCTGTTGCAACAACAATTGGCCATTCAACAATCGATCAGCGAGCGGTTGGAACAACAACTGGCAATCGGCGAAATTACCCGCCCCGAAGTGATTCGTTCGCATCTTGCCTTAAACCAGCTAAAACTAAACCTGAGCGCGGCTCAAAAAAGAAGCGCCGAAAGCAGGGTGTTGCTTGCCGCCGCTATCGGTGTACCGGTTAGTGCGCTGGCAAAGATCGAGTTCGATTTTACCCGGCTTGCCCTGCCGGGCGATTTGAACCTTGTCCCTATCGCCGAACTAAGAGAAACCGCCCTGCGCAAACGTCCCGATGTATTGGCGGCATTGGCCGATTACGCGGCCGCACAATCCGCGTTGCAACTCGAAATCGCCAACCAGTATCCCAACATCCAGGCTAATCCCGGTTATACCTGGGAAGTGGGTGAGCATCGTTGGCTTTTAGGTGCAACGGCGCTGTCTGTACCGATATTGCATCAAAATCAGGGGCCGATTGCCGAGGCTGAGGCTAAACGCCATGAGCTTGCTGTCCGTTTCGAGGCTTTACAGCTGCGTATTCTCGGCGATATCGATCGCGTCCATGCAGGTCTGGCGTCGGTGCTCTCCAAGTGGTCGGCTGCCGAAAAACAAATGCAGATTCAACAACAAAACCTGCATTCAGCCGTGGCCCTGTTCAAAGCCGGAGAAACCGACCGTCCGGCTCTACTCGGCGCGGAACTTGAAAATGCCGTTGCCGAACGCGCCCGTCTGGATGTGCTGGTCGAAACCCAACAGGCACTGAATATGTTGGAAGACACTTTGCGCTATCCCATTGCTTCTGTGCTTACGGCGGCGTTAATTTCCGATTCTGCAATGAAGAATCCGATTCACCACGAAGACACGAAGAACACGAAGAAATAGAACTTCGTGCTCTTCGTGTCTTCGTGGTGATAATTTTTTAAACGATTTTTTGTGGATTTCCTCAATTAATGAAAAATTACAAAATCGCAATACTGACCGCATATATGGTTTGGTACAGCACGGCTGTTTTAGCTGACGAACCGGAACTTGCTACCGAAGTGGCCGTACAGACCGGCAAAATCATCAAGACGACTTTACATCGCTATGTAATGGCTTACGGCACGGTTGAACCGGAACCGGCGACAGGCGGCAATGCATCAGCCAGTTCGAAAATCGCTGCGCCGCTGATGGGTATCCTGACGCAAATCCATTGCGAGGAAGGCCAACAGGTAAAAAAAGGCGCTTTATTGTTCGAGCTGGATACGCGCAGCGCCGATGCGCTGATTGCCAAAGCCGAAGTGGCCGTCGAATTTGCGCAAAAGAATTTTGCCCGCAAACAGCAACTCAATGCGACCGATAACATCTCGCGCAAGCTCTATGACGAAGCCGAGCTACTGCTTCAAACCAGCCGCAAGGATCTGCTCAACGCCCGGACTCAACGCGAGCTATTGCAGATTAGAGCGCCTTTGTCCGGCACCGTGGCAGCCATTCATTTTAAAGTCGGCGAGGCGGTGAACCAGAATACGGTATTGGCGGACTTGATCGACCTGGATCGTCTGGACATCGCTATCCATGTGCCCAGTCAGGAGGCTTCACTGCGCTTGGGGCAACCTGTGGAAATCAACGCCGGTTCGGCAGCAAGCAGCGTAGTGATTCAATCGGGGAAAATTATTTTTATCGGCGTTCAAATCGATCCGCTAACCGATACCGTATTAGTTCGGGCCAGTCTGCAAAACGGCTCCGGCTTGCGACCGGGGCAATTCGTCAATGTGCGTATCATCGCCGAAGAACGTTCGGGCCGTTTGGCGGTTCCGGTCGAAAGCGTGGTGACCAGGGCAGGGGTAAGTATGATTGCCGTGGTTGAGGGCGACAATGCCAAACAGAAAGTCATTCAGCCGAGTCTGCGCGACGGCAATTTGATCGAAATATCCGGCGAAGGTTTACAGAAAGGCATGACTATCGTAACCCAAGGCGTTTACGGCCTGCCGCCGGAAACGCGTATCCGGGTAGTAAAATAATGCGTCCTTCTGAGTTCAGTTCTTTTGCTCTCGTTCCCACGCGCTACGTCACCGCCATTAAGTTAAGAGTTGTAGGAGCGGGCCATGCCCGCGATGAAAGAGCTGCAACGCTGCAATCGTCGCCCAAATGTCGCGGGCGCGGCCCGCTCCTACGGTGTCATTGTCTTCTTAACTAAATGGCAATGACGCGTTGCGTGGGAACGAGGGGAAAAGATGTTTACGTCTTGCCTCCTGAGACGCGTATACGGGTACTGAAATAATGTGCAACAGCATAGATCAATTTAAGTCGGGTTTTTATTCACCGCACACAACTGGAGTGCAAGCTTTGCTTGCGCTTGCAGGCGAAGCCTGCACTCCGATTGCCGTGTTTTTCGCGGGTCAGTCGATTCTTTTGGATGAATAAAATGTCGTGCACTTCTACGTTTGGTTCAGTCGCTATTCGCCACGGCTTGGTCATTGCCTTTCTCTGCGCCGTACTGTGTCTGGCCGGTGCTTATGCGGCGCTGGGCATGCCGTCATCGATTTTTCCCCAGACCAATTTTCCGCGCGTAGTCATCCTGATCGACAATGGCGTGATGCCTGCCAACGAGATGATGGCGACCATTACCCGCCCGGTCGAGGAAGCCATGAAAGACATTCCCGGCGTGCGCACCGTGCGCTCGAAAACCGGGCGCGGCTCGGCGGAAATCAACGTATTTTTCACTTGGCAAACGGACATGGTGCAGGCGGAGCTTTTTGTCCAGGGCCGACTTGCGGTCGTGCAAAAAGCGCTACCGGCTACCGCAAACTCGGCGGTGTGGCGACTCACTTTTGCCGCCTTTCCGGTGGTCGGCCTCAGCCTGACCGGCCCCGATTACTCGCTTACCGAACTTTGGGAAACTGCGCGCTATACGCTTCAACCGCGCTTGTTGCGCATACCCGGCGTGGCTCGCATGGGCATTGTCGGCGGAAGGGCGCCGGAATATCACGTTATTGTCGATCCATTACGCTTGCAAGCCGTGAATTTGAGCCTCGCTCAAGTGACCGATGCGCTGCTCAGGAACAATCTGATCGCGCCGACCGGCATGCTGGAGGAAGACTATAAACTCTACCTGACGGTGGTGGACGGCCGCGTTCGTACTGTCGAAGAGTTGGAAAACCTGACAGTTTTGGTGTCCGGCAATACGCCGATTGCCGGAGTCGCACAAACGGTTGCGGCCGGAGCCCATCCGATCCGAATCAAGGATTTTGCGCGGGTTGAGCGCACGCAGGAACCGGCCTTCAACATCGTCACCGCGAACGGCGTCAATGCCGTGCTGCTTAATGTCTACAGCCAGCCGGACGGCAGCACCCTCGACATCGCCAAGCAGCTGAAACAGGAACTGGAATCGCTGAAAAAAGTTTTGCCGCCGGGCATGCAGGCTACAGTTTTCTATGATCAGTCGCTGTTAGTGGGCGATTCGATCCAGAGCGTTTGGGAGGCCATCTTTTTAGGGCTGATGCTTTCCATCGTCATTATTTACGTATTCCTGAAAAATTGGGGAGCCACATTGATTGCCGCGATAGTCATTCCGGCTACGGTTTTGATGACCCTGCTCATGCTGCGCGTCATGGGACTGGGTTTTAACTTAATGACGCTGGGCGGGATTGCTGCCGCGATCGGCCTGATTATCGATGACGCGATTGTGGTGGTGGAAGCGGTTCATGCCAGGATTAGCACTGGCGAGCACCGTCTGGCGGCGGTGCGGCAAGCTTTGGCGGAGATTTTCCGGCCGTTGCTGGCTTCGACGCTGACCCCGGTCGTGGTGTTCATCCCGCTGGCGTTTCTGGATGGTGTTGCCGGTTGTTTTTTCCGGTCCTTGGCTTTGACGATGGTGGTGTCGCTGCTGACCTCGCTGGTGTTGGCGGTCACGCTGATTCCGTCGGTGGCGGCTTGGTGGATGCCAATAGTTAAGCCGCGGACCCGTCAAAGTTGGCTTGATAAGCTGATTGAAGGCTACGAGAGAGTGTTACGTGCAGCGCTCAGACAGACGGGAAAAGTTTTGACCGGCTGCGTATTGATATTGACACTGGGCATCTGGCTATACGGACGGCTGGAAAGCGAGTTCCTGCCCTTTATGGATGAAGGCGGTTTCGTACTGGATTACCGCGCTCCTTGGGGAACCAGTCTGGCCGAAACCGACCGGCAATTGCGCCAGGCCGAGACTATCCTACGAGCCATGCCTGAGTTGGAAAGTTATTCGCGGCGCACCGGCGCGCGGCTGGCTTTAGGGATTTCACAAGCGCACATGGGCGATTTTTTGGTCAAATTAAAACCGGAACGCCAGCGTAAAACCGATGAGGTCGTTGCCGATCTGCGTAAGCAACTTCATGTTGCGGTGCCTGGAATCGAGTGGGAGTTTGCAGGTATTCTCAATGACTTGATCGGCGATTTGACTTGGTCGCCACGGCCTATCGAGATCAAGCTTTTTTCGACCGATGTCGAGTGGCTCAAGCAAAAAGCGCCGCAAGTCGAAGCCGAACTTAAAAGAATAGAAGGTGTCGTCGATACCTTCGACGGCCTGGAAACCACCGGCCCGTCGTTGAGTCTGCATATGCGCGGTAGCGACGCGCAACGCTTCGGCATGACTGTTAACGATGTGGCTTTGGCGGTCAGCACAGCCATGCTTGGGCAAAAAGCGTCTTATGTATTGGAAGGCGACCGGGTTGTAAATATCCGGGTCAGAATGAACACCGATACGACCGGCCAAATCGCCAATCTGCGTGAATTACCGTTGCGGTCTTTAGACGGCAGGACGGTGAAGGTGTCGCAAGTGGCGGATATCATCGCCGAACCGGGACAATTGGAACTGCACCGCGAAGACTTGCGGCAACTGGTGGCTGTTTCCGCTCGTTTGGAAAACCGCGATCTGGGTAGCGCGATAGCCGAAATCAAGGCCAAGCTCAGCCAGGATCAAACTTTGCCGCCGGGTGTGTTGGAATTTGGCGGTCTGTATCAACAGCAGCAGGAATCTTTTCATAATTTGCTGGTAGTGTTATTAGCCTCCCTATTTTTAGTATTCACCGTGTTGTTGGTCGAATTCGGCTCATTTTACGAACCTATCGCTATTGTGTTCGGTTCCGTGCTGGCGCTGTGCGGCACCGTTCTGGCTTGGTATATGACCGGCACGTCGATCAATATCGTATCGTTGTTGGGCGCCATCATCGGCATTGGCGTGGTCGCCAAAAACGGCATCCTGATGCTGGATTCGGTACACCGCTTCGAAGCGCAAGGTGCCAATCTGGCTAATGCGCTGGTAGAATCGGGACGGCGGCGTTTGCGGCCGGTGTTAATGACATCGCTGGCGGCGGCGTTGGGGCTGCTGCCTTTAGCTTACGGCATCGGTGCCGGATCGGATATGCTGAAACCTTTGGCTATCGCGGTGATTGGCGCGCTGACGCTTTCCGTGCTACTGTCGCTAATCGCTACGCCGACGGTTTATTTTGCGCTGCGAACGCTCAAAAAATCAGATGATATAAACTAAAAGCCGGAACCGCCGACGGCGAAAAGAGTTCACAAGATCACAAGCTACTTTGTCGAATGAGGATTTATTAAGTAATGGCACATCATCACGAACACGATCATTCAGCAGGACACCATCACGGCATCCCGAATAACCTGGGGCGTACTTTCATATTCACCATTTTGCTCAATCTGGCATTTGTAGGGGTTGAGTTTGTTTATGGCTTCATCGCCAACTCAACGGCATTAATGGCCGATGCGGGGCATAATGCATCCGACGTGCTTGGCCTGCTGTTGGCGTGGGGGGCGGTCATTTTAGCGCGCAGGCAGCCCAGTCAACGTTACACCTACGGACTGCGCAGCACTTCGATTCTGGCGGCATTCGCTAACGCGGCATTACTCTTGGTCGCATCCGGAGCGATTGCCTTAGAAGCCATTCAGCGCTTTTCGCAACCACCGACAGTAGCCAGTTTAACGGTATCGATTGTGGCGGCGGTTGGTATCGTCATCAATGGATTATCCGCGTGGCTGCTGATGAAAGGCGGCAAAGAAGATTTAAACATCCGAGGCGCTTATCTGCACATGGTGGCGGATACTGCGGTATCGCTCGCGGTGGTCATAACCGGTTTGGCGATGTTTCATTCGGGCTGGTACTGGCTCGACCCGGCCATTAGTTTAGCGATTGTGGTCGTGATCGTAATCGGCACTTGGGGCTTGCTGCGTGATGCGCTGCAATTGGTTTTGAGTGCTGTGCCCGGACAGGTCAATGCGCCTGCAATTGATTTGTACCTGCGCCAATTGGGCGGTGTAACCGATATTCATGATTTGCATATTTGGGGCTTGAGCACCACCGAAACAGCGTTGACGGTTCATTTGGTTATGCCCGGCGGCTATCCAGGCGATGAATTTATGGATGACATCGCGCAAACACTGAAAGAACGGCATTCCGTTCATCACAGTACCTTGCAAATCGAACAAGGTACAACCAATCACACCTGTTCATTGACTGCAACCGCGTCCCGACAGCACAACCATTAAGTCCGGCATGTTATTTCAATGGCATCACTAAATAAACAATATGTTGAGTTATCTCGGTTATTAGAGGAAAGTGCATTTTTGAGCGGAATCTAAGATTTGTAATATTGTTTATGGTGCTATGATTCGGTTATAGAATTTGTTCCTAACGTTCATCATACTTAAGAAAAACCAATGAATTTAAATCTGGAAAAAATGAATGACTATACCGTCCTTTTTATCAAGGAAGAAAGGATAGATGCGCATAATTCAGGAGAATTAAAAGAAGCTATTTTGCATCTGATAGAGCAAGGTCAAGTCAAAATTATTGTCCAACTCGAACATGTGCGTTTTATTGACAGCTCCGGTTTGGGCGCGTTGCTGTCGGGCTACAAAAATGCAGCGACCCGGTCGGGCAAGCTGGCTTTAGCCAATATGCAGCAACAGGTATTATCAATGTTTGAGTTAACCCGCTTAAACAGGGTTTTTGATATCTATGCTGATTTAAATGAGGCTTTTGAAGGCGAGGCCTAGAGGTTTGATATGTGTAATTCGATTATTCAGGTAGAGGTAACCATTCCGACGCAAACCAAATATCTGGATTTGATCGGAAGTATCGGTGAGCATATAGCGAAAGAACTGGACAAGTTTTCCGGTGATCGGGAGGCGCTGGCTTATCATTTAAATCTGGTGCTAACGGAAGCGACCATTAACGCGATCAAACACGGAACACAGGCGAGTCCTGATGATACCGTCAAAATCACCATCACTATTCAGGAAAATGAATTGAACATCAAGGTGTATGACCACGGGCAGGGCTTCGATTTGGAATCTGTGCCGCTTCCGGATTTTGATCAACCTAAAGAAGGCGGCATGGGGATATTTTTTATCCGCACCTTGATGGACTCGGTGAGTTATACCCGGCAGGGCGACTGCAATGTGCTGGAAATCATAAAATATTTGAGCTGAAAAAATCCCCTCAACTTCCTCAGACTTGTACATTCGAAAAATCAGGCTTTGAGCTTACAAAAAACAGTGCGTTTGTCGTATTTGTGACAGTGAACTCATGATCCGGCGCGTTGCAATAATCGTGCGAAGAAGTGTTGCCGCTTGGCTTAAGTCAGCTACTCACACGGCCACTGATAGGTTGGCCTCATTATTGTATGTCTTCCCACTTACCGCAATTCGATAACCGACAAGGGACATGCAACGGCTTTCATACCATGAATAATCTTTTTACGCTTCATCCTGTCCGTCACGATCCGATTGCCGAGGTGCCGCTGATTCATCCGGGTTACCGCTATCGAATGACAGTGCCGGAGCATTCGAATCACCTTATTGATCTCGATTATCAGCACAGTGGAATCATCGGCGGCTATCGGCTGAGTGCCGGTTCGGCGGATATCGAACCTGTTGATTTAAGCGCGCAACCGCCGCAGTGTTTCGTTTGGGATACCGATTATCTTAGCCCCACCGTTAGCGCTTGGCTGCAACCTGATCCTGAACATCCCCGTTCGATGCATCCTAACTGTTTAACATTAAGGGATGCGGCCTTGGAAGAGCCCGAGGTTCGTGTGTTGGATAACCGGCCTGTCCTCAGTATTTCTCCCCGCTTCGAACTGGAATGGTCGACCGCGGCTTTCGCCAGCCAACTCGGCTTGGTGCAGCTGGTGGAATCGTCGAGAACGCTACAGTTTGAAGACGGCGAATCTTTAGTCTTGCTCGATACCGAATCGGCAAACGCCGGCCCCGTTTTGTATCTAAGCGATCCGGCCGATAACTTGGCAGTCAAACCGGTTTGCGCTTTTCAGCAGCGCGGCGATAAACAACGTTTTGGTTTTACGACTGAGGTGACGCAAGTCATTCCTGCCGAATTCAAAGGCAAAGCGGTCGTATCCGTCAGCGTTCTGGAGAAATATACCTGGTATTTCATACAAAACGCCGCGCCCGACGATGCTGAGCGGCATATTTGGGTGCCGGTGCATTTACCGGTCGTTTGGGGTTGGAGCATCCGGGTTCAGCAGCGTCATGACGGCGATTGGGATATTTTCCGGAAGAAATTGATCATGCCGACATCTACAACCGAAGATCCAAGATTACCGCGCTGGCACAGCAACACCTTGCTATGCAGCGCAACAACCGGAGACTGAAGCGCATGTTGGACGTTGCGATTATTGGCGCCGGACTTTCCGGCTTATCGTTGGCCGAACGGCTATTTGACGGTAATCGTAACATCGCGGTATTTGAAGCCAGGGACCGTTGCGGCGGGCGGATTCTTTCGCATTCGATAACATCGGCATCGGGAGATTCAGCTTTTGAAGTCGATCTGGGACCGACTTGGCTATGGCCCGGCCACCAACCGCGCATCACTGCGTTGGCAGCACGCTTGGGCTTGGAACTGTTCCGGCAATGGGATCGCGGCCATAGTTTGTATCAAATTGATCACGATGAGGCGCCGCTTATGTTTACCGATGCCGAGACATCGGACAGCGCAGCATGGCGAATTAAAGGCGGTTGCCGCCAATTGACCGACGGTTTATTGCAACGGCTGCCGGATTCCATGCTGCATCTGCAACATCGTTTACTGAAGCTAACCGATCGCGAAAGTTATGTTGACCTGGAGTTTGCAACCGGAAATGGCCAAACGTTTTATCAGGCGAAGCAGGTGGTTTTGGCCGTACCGCCGCGGCTGTTGGCCGACAGCGTCGTTTTCGAACCGGAACTGGCGTTGAAACTTGTCCGGCTTATGCAGGACACGCCGACCTGGATGGCCGGACATGCTAAAGCAATACTGGTCTATCAAACGGCTTTCTGGCGTGGCTTGGGCTATTCCGGGAACGCCTTGCTGCCTTATCCGGGCGCGGTGTTGGCTGAAGTTCACGATGCCTGTTCCGAACAGGACGGAACGGCCGCCTTATTCGGTTTCTTCGGCCTTTCCGCCGTTACCAGGGAGCGTTACCGCGACAATCTTGAAGACTTGGTCGTGCAGCAAATGACACGGCTGTTCGGTGCTGCGGCGGCCAACCCATTACAGATCATTGTCCAGGATTGGAGTCTGGAACCGTTTACCTCGACTCAACACGATCACGCGCCGTTGACCAGTCACCCGGTCTACGGTCATCGCTCATTATGTTTGGATCACTGGCAAGACAAGCTGTATTTTTGCGGGACCGAAACTGCGCAGGCAGCCGGCGGCTATCTCGAAGGGGCGCTGGAAGCAAGTGATCGGGTTTTTACGGCAATAAACTAAGGCCCAACTCCATCGCTAATCCCACGTATAAAAAACAATACGAACATTGACTCGCCCAGAGCTTTCACGGCAATAATGCATTGCTTCTCTAATCAGTCATGCCCAAATTCAATCCGACTTTATCCGCTCCCTTTTCGCCTCGTCGTGCAATAATGACAGGCTGAAGATACGAATTTAAACGGATAGGTTCAGAAAACAAGTTCGTTATATACTTTTTATTATAAAATCTAAAAGATTTATCAGCCCAATCCGTGCAATCCGTTGACTTGCATGGACAGGAAATGATCCAGCCAGCTCCTCTGCATTTCACACAGCCTTGTGGGGAATGCAGAGGCAATTGCCGGGTACTGTTTTTTTTAATTACTGAATAGCTACAGGTGGATAAGCAATTGAACAGACATGTCAAAACCTGGCCGATTGCCTTGCAGCGTATCGCTGAAAGGGCCTTGGGCAAACAAACCGGTCAGCTGCTCTGGCAAAAATACCATACAGCATTTTCAGCTGAATATAAGGAGCTGGTTTCGCCGCGTTATGCGCTGAAAGATATACTTCATCTTGAACAGGTCCTGGCGACGAACATTCCACGCATCAGCCTGCTTAACCCCAGCAAGAGAGTCGCTCAGTACCGGTTGCATTTTTACAGTCGAAAACTGCGTTATCTGGATGAATATATTCCGGTTCTGGAGAATATGCATTTAAGGGTGATCGATCAGGTGCAGTTTTCAATTACGGTCGATGGCATTCCCCTGTTTATTAAAAGTTTCACCATTAAGGCGGTAAAAACGCAGTTTGCTTCCTTCACCGCCTTAAGAAGCCGAATGCTGGAAACCATTGAAGTGATCATGGATGGGACCGTTGAAAATGATGCGCTCAACAAACTGTGCATCCTGACCGGCTTGGCTTGGCAGGAAATCGACGTACTCAGGGCTTACCGGAACTATTATCTGCAACTGGGTCATCGAACCACTCGAGCCAGCATTCATCATGCCTTGATTAACAACCCGCAAGTTGCGCTCTGCCTGTTTAATAAATTCGAAGCGAGATTTAGGCCGAATCCTGATTGGGATGATCCTGTCGTCAGGGAAGAACAAATATTATTTCCGTTGCGTCTGCAATTGATGGAAGCCATCGCATCGGTTTCGGATATCAATGATGACCGGATTCTACGCACCCTGTTTAACTTGATTAATTCCACAATGCGCTGTAATTTTCATACGCGTCGCGGTTCGGCCGATTATTTCATCGCTTTTAAAGTTAACAGCCTGGGCATTATCGAGATGCCGGCTCCCAAACCCCAAAACGAGATTTATGTCCATGCTGTCGATATGGAAGGCATTCATTTGCGTAGCGGAAAAGTTTCCCGTGGCGGTATCCGCTGGTCTGATCGTCCCGATGATTTCAGAACCGAAATTCTGGGACTGATGCAAACTCAAATCAGCAAAAATGCGCTGATCATCCCGACAGGAGCCAAGGGTGGGTTTGTCGTTAAAAAGAATGGCTTAAAGTCCTCGGTTCCAAGTTCCGGTCCGGAAATGAAAGAAGCCGGAAAAAAAGCCTACCTCACGTTGATACGCGGTTTGCTCGATTTAACCGACAATTACATCGATGATAAGGTCGTCAAGCCCCAGAACATCGTCTGTTACGACGATCCCGATCCCTATTTGGTTGTGGCTGCCGATAAAGGCACCGCACAGTTTTCGGATATTGCCAACGCCGTTTCGGCGGAATACCAATTCTGGCTCGGCGATGCCTTTGCCAGCGGCGGTTCGCATGGTTACGACCATAAAGCGCTGGGTATTACGGCTCGCGGCGCCTGGGAATGCATCAAACGTCATTTTCGTGAGTTAGGCAAAGACATACAAAGCGAAGCTTTTACCGTCATCGGTATCGGCAGCATGGACGGCGATGTGTTCGGCAACGGCATGTTGCTGTCGCCTTATATCCGGCTATTGGCGGCTTTTAGCGGCCAGCATATTTTTATCGATCCGAATCCGCCCGATAGCGATGCGCCATTTAATGAACGCAAGCGTTTGTTCGAGTTGCCGGGTTCCAGTTGGGATGATTATGACAGGACGCTTATTTCGGAAGGCGGCGGCGTTTATCCCAGATCGGCCAAAGATATTCCGGTTTCCGCCGAGCTGAGAAAATGGCTGGGCGTTCGTTATAAATCGCTGGATGGCGAATCCCTGATCCGTTATTTGTTGAGGATGCCGGTGGAATTGTTATGGCTGGGCGGTATCGGCACTTACGTAAAAGCCGGCACGGAAAAACATGAGGATGTCGGGGACCGGGCTAATGATAACGTGCGGGTCGATGCAGCCGATTTAGGTGCCAGCGTCGTTGGCGAAGGCGCTAATCTCGGCTTCACCCAAAAAGCGCGGATTGAATACAGCCTGAGGGGAGGGCGCATTAACACCGATGCAATCGATAACTCGGCAGGCGTCGATACTTCCGATCATGAAGTGAATTTAAAAATTCTCTTGGTCGGCCTGCAAAAGAAAAACCTGATCGCTGATTACCAACCGCTGTTTATCAGCATGACCCAGGATGTTTGCCAGTTGGTGCTGGCCGATAATATCGCGCAAAGCCTTTGCTTATCGTTGGAAGAACTGCGCTGCGCGGAAGATCCGGCTGTTTTTTTGCAGCTGGCCGAGCGTTTGGAAACCACCGGTTTTTTCGATAGAGCCGTTGAGTTCTTTCCGCCCAGTAAAGAAGTCATGTCCCGGCCCGGACAAGTCATCACCCGGCCAGAGCTGGCTGTATTGATGGCGGCAAGCAAAATGTACCTGACCCAGTTGCTGCTGGACCAAACGACCTTGTTGCAGGACGAGTGTTACAACGGTTATTTGCAGGCTTATTTTCCCGAGCAGGTCAACAAACAGTACGCAAACTATCTGTCAGGCCACCCGTTGGCTCGTGAAATTAAAGCCACGCTGATCAGCAATAAAGTCATCAACCAGACCGGTTGCGGTTTTTTAAGCCTGGATGCCGACAGCGCTTACACCCTGGATCATGTGACCTGTTACCTGACTTTCGATCGGGTTTTAAACGGCGACGCATTGAGGAAGGCCGTTAGTGCGCTGGACAATAAAATAGCGGCCGACACGCAATATCAGTTATTGATGAAACTGGAAAGCACCTTGACCGGTTTTTGCCGTTGGGCCTTAATGCAAGGCAAAAAAATCCGGCCGAATGCACAGACGGTTACCTGTTATAGCCGCCATTTAAAAGACTATGAACGCTATTTTAAAAGCGACTACGCCGAGTTCAACGAGCAGATGGAGCAATATCGGCAAAACGGCATTCCCGATCAACTGGCGTTTAGGATAGTATTTATAGCCAGCCTCAACGATTTCCCGCTGATCGTTTCATTGGCCGCCGAAACCGGACAGAAATTTGTTGCTATCCTGAAACTGTTCAACGACATAAACGTTTATCTGGGATTGCGCGAGGTCAATGAACAATTGGCGAAAATACCCATGCATGATTATTGGGAACGCAAAGTATTGAATGAATTGCAAGAGGATATGAAGCGAGTAATCACGCTGGTGATTAAAGGCATTCTTGCGAGCAAGTCTGAAACTTGCGTCGACTACTTCGAACAGCCGGATAAAAAACAGAAAATCAACCGATACCGGCGAATTTATCAGGAAATCAGCAATGCATTACCGGTTAACCTGTTTCCTTATATTGCTTTAACCAAGGAGTTGGAGCATTTGGTTGATGGTGGTTTGTAAAGGGGTAAGTATTTATCCTTTCGTGTTTCCACGAGTTGAGTCATTGGCATTAAGTTAATGGGCATACATATTTTGTGGGCGTGAATAAATTCGCGCCCACGGTATTCCAACATAGGCAGTGACGCTGTACATGGAAACCAAGCGAAATTAATTGCAAAACGAATAAAGTAGCATTCTAAGAATGGCTTCAAAATCAGCCTCGCTCCAATACGTTGAAAGATCCGGCTAATAGTTCCAGCCAAAATAATCTTCGAAATTCAAGCGAAACATCGCAGCACGTGATTTTATCGATCAAATGATAAATGGCGGCAACCTCCTCAAATTCGTGACGAATA
>NZ_DAIUEH010000068.1:0-23315 GCF_036845245.1 Methylobacter sp. | reverse complement strand
TGCTAAAATCGGATGGATCCATTTTAGCTTTCGCGAAAAATCCTGGCGCGCTTACAAGGGCGGCTAATCGCCCTTACCCAGCATTTATCACAATAAGGCGGAAACAATGAATGCTTACCGACACATTTTATTGGCCGTGGATTATTCCGAGCATAGCGACACGGTTGCCCGAAGAGCAAAAGATTTGGCCGAAAGGTATCAGGCTAGATTGAGCATTATTCATGTACTGGATAATATTCCGATGCCGGATACCGGTTATGGAACAGTCATTTCACTCGCTGAAGATTCGGGCTATGACCTGCTCGAAGCGGAGAAAGCCAAGTTAATGCAGATTGGCAATCAGCTTGGCGCAGCTCAGGCTGATCGTTGGATGATTTGGGGGACGCCCAAGCAGGAGATTGTGAAGTTTGCCGAGCGGGAGAATATCGACTTAATTGTTGTCGGCTCTCATGGACGACACGGCTTGGCGTTATTGTTGGGCTCAACAGCAAATAGCGTGTTGCATTACGCCGGATGTGACGTGATGGCGATTCGATTGCTCAATGGTTAGCCTTTTAGATGCTATAATCTCAGCATGTGTCAGATATTTAGGGAGCAGACGAGTGAGCCGGACTCGTCTCCTGAACAAGTGCAGAAGCATAACAACCTGACGTCTATAAATGTTCCAAAATACTTCGAGAAATATCGCTCAAGGAATGTAACATGCCAAAGAATATTGTCTTCACGTCTAGCCTAAGGTCAAAGTTAATCCTGATGGCGATCATCCCGGTCATCGCCCTGCTTTATTTCGCTGGGTCAGGCGTTTTGGAAAGATTGTCGCTCTCGAAAGAGATGGTCAAGCTGGAATCGCTGGTCGATGTTTCGGTTAAAATTGGCGCTTTGGTACATGAAATGCAGAAAGAGCGCGGTATGAGCGCCTCTTTTATCGGCAGCAACGGTGTTAAATTTGCCACTGATTTACCGGTGCAACGTGCAAAAACCGATAAGCATATTGAGTTGCTCCAAACGAGACTTAAGAGTTTTGATCCCGGCAGTTACAATGATGAACTGAAAAACCAGCTAACGACTGCTGTTAGTAATCTGGGAGAGCTTGCCGCTAAACGCGACAGTATTACTGCCCTTGGCATGGAGGGAGCGCAATCGAGTGCTTATTACACTAAAACCATCGGCTCCCTGCTTGATATTCCGGCTCAGGTCTCCACACTCAGCAGTCACAGTGAAATTTCCCGTCTGGCTTCTTCGTACTCAAATTTGCTTAAAGCCAAAGAGCGTGCGGGTATAGAACGGGCCTTGCTGAGCACAGTGTTTGTCGCAGACCGGTTTACGCCTGACACTCAGAGCCGATTCCTGAAGAACTTTTCCGCTCAGGACGTCTATACCGACATGTTTTTTGCCTCCGCTCTGGATAGCCAAAAGGAATTTTACAAAGCCAAAGTGTCGGGACCGGCCGTCGATGAAGTCGCACGTATAAAGAAAATCGTAATGGAAAAAGGTGATGAACCCGGGCTTGGCATTGATCCTGTTTTTTGGTTCAAAACCGCGACCGAAAAAATTGATTTGATCAAGGAAGTCGAAGAAAAGCTCTCCGGCGATCTTCTTGATGCGACGAGTAAATTCAAGAGCGACGCTCAGCGCACGGTAATATTCTTTATCGCGCTAACCGTCTTGTCCATACTGATGACTGTCGTATTGACCATTGTTATCAGCAGGGGGATTTTGAGCTCTATTAATAAGCTTCAGCAGGTGGCGAGCGCGATTGCAAATGGTGATTTGAACTCCAGTATCGATCTTTATCAAAAGGATGAGCTGGGAGAGCTGTTTCGCTGCATGAACATCATGCAGCAGCAATTGCTGGCACGGATGACACAAGATCGTAAAGAGCATGATGAGTCCCTGCGCCTTAAAACCGCTTTGGATGGTATTACGTCTAATGTGATGGTGGCCGACAATGAACATAACATTATTTATATGAATCCGGCGATACTCACTATGATGAAACACGCCGAGTCTGACATACGCAAGGTTTTTCCAAAGTTTGAGTCCAGTAAATTATTAGGAGCAAACATCAATACTTTCCACAAAAAACCCGCACACCAACAACAATTACTTGGCAGGTTAAGTGCGACTTTTCGTAGTGAAATTCATATTGGAAGACTTACTTTTGATTTGATAGTTAATGCGATCAGTAACGAACAGGGACAGAGAATCGGCTTTGTGGTGGAATGGAAAGACCGAACCGCTGAGGTGGCCATTGAGCAGGAAGTCGCTAAAGTGGTGAGTGGCGCTGTGTTAGGCGATTTCAATCAGCGCATTAACGAAGGCGATAAAGAAGGCTTCTTTTTGCAATTAGCGGAGGGCGTCAATGAACTGATGGAGACCAGCTCTACCGGTCTGAATGAAGTGGTGCGAGTGCTTGGCGCATTGTCCCATGGTGATTTGACTGAAACCATCGTTAATAATTATTCCGGAACGTTTAAACAACTTAAAGACGACTCCAATTCCACAGTGGAAAAACTGAAAGAGATTGTCGGTCAGATCAAAGAAGCTTCCGAGACCATTAATACCGCCGCCAAAGAAATTGCAGCAGGCAACAATAACCTGTCGCATCGAACCGAAGAGCAAGCCGCCAGTTTGGAACAAACCGCCGCCAGCATGGAAGAGTTGACCTCTACCGTGCAAGCCAATAGCCAAAATGCAAAACATGCCAATCAGCTTGCGGTCGGCGCAACGGACATCGCCGGTCAAGGGGTCAAGGTAGTTGGCCAGGTTGTGTCGACCATGGAAGAAATTAACGAATCTTCACGCAGGGTTGTGGACATCATCTCGGTGATCGACGACATTGCGTTCCAGACCAATATACTTGCCCTCAATGCCGCAGTAGAAGCCGCTCGCGCCGGCGAACAAGGCCGAGGCTTTGCGGTGGTGGCCGTCGAAGTGCGTAATCTTGCGCAACGCGCAGCAGCAGCTGCCGGAGAAATTAAAGTTTTGATTAATGATTCGGTCGAAAAGATTGACGATGGTACCAAGCTGGTTGCTCAAGCAGGCTTAACCATGGAAGAAATCGTTAGCGCTATCCGTCGCGTGACTGTGATCATGTCCGACATCAGCGCCGCGTCGATGGAACAAACCTCAGGCATCGAGCAGGTTAATCAGGCCATCGCTCAAATGGACGATGTGACCCAACAAAATGCCGCGTTGGTAGAGCAAGCCGCAGCGGCAGCGGAATCGCTGGAAGAACAAACGCAAAACTTGGCACTTACGGTGGCGCATTTTAAATTGGATGGCAACTTACGCAGTTTAAGCGGTTTTGTTAAGACCAAGCCGGTAAGTACCGTCGCTGCCAAGACAAAAGCACAAATGGTGGCAACGAACACTGACTCATGGGAAGAGTTCTAAGTTACAGCATCTTCCAAGGCAAACAGTGCATTCGTCCTGTTTGCCTTTATACGATTCATTTTTTGTTTAAAGCCGATTTAGCCTGGTTCCATAAAACATCCAATTCGGCTAATTCGCAGTCTTTCAGGTTCAGACCGGACGCTTTAACCTGTTGCTCTATGTGTTGAAAACGTCTGGAGAATTTTTTTGTGCTTTCCTTGAGCGCGACTTCAGCATTGACGTTTAAATGCCGGGCCAGATTAACCGCAACCAGCAATAAATCGCCGATTTCTTCCTGAATATGCGCCTGATCCCCGGATTGCCAGGCTTCTTTTACCTCATCCAGTTCTTCCAGCACTTTATCGAAAACCGGCAACGCGTCCGGCCAATCAAAGCCGTGATTTGCGGCGCGGTCCTGTATTTTTTCACATTCGATCAATGCCGGAAGATTACGAGCCACACCGGATAACACGCTGTCTTGCTCATCTGTTTTACTTTTTTCCTTCCGTTCGTCTGCTTTTGCCTGCTCCCAGGCCTGATGACGTTCCTGATCGGTATTGAACACCGCATCGGAAAAAACATGCGGATGGCGGCGGATTAATTTATCGCAAATGCCTTCTGCAACTTGCTCAAAGTTGAACAACCCTTGTTCTTCCGCGATCTGGGAATGGAACACCACCTGTAACAGTAAATCGCCTAACTCCAAGCGTAAATCATCGAGGTCATTGCGTTCAATCGCATCGACGACTTCGTAGGCTTCTTCAATCAGGTACGGAACCAAACTAGTGAAGTCTTGTTTAACATCCCATGCACAGCCTTCTTCCGGGTGGCGCAGGCGCGACATGATGTCTAATAGTTTTTGGGTATTTTTAAGCATGAATAGCTCGTTGTAATGGTTTTAAATTCACCACGAAGACTCGAAGAAATAAAATACCGTGTCTTTCGTGTCTTCGTGGTGAAAATTTCTTAGCTATTACGTAATCTCAGTTAACGACTAAAACGAAGAACCGAAATTTTCGCGGTAGCGCTGTTTAAAACTATCTATATCAAATGAATGGTTCTGGGTGCCGTTATTTTCGATTTTAATAGCGCCCATCAATGAGGCCACCCGGCCGGTAATTTCCCAGCCCAACTCATTCATCAAACCGTATAAAAGCCCTGCGCGATAGGCATCGCCGCAACCGGTCGGGTCAAGTATCGCTTTGGGTTTTGCCGCAGGAATGGTGATGCATTCGCCGTGAGTGTAAATCTGGGACCCATTGCCCCCCAACGTAATGATCAGCGCATCAACCCGCTCAGCTATTTGTTCCAGCGACAAGCCGGTACGTTCCTGCATTAACTCCGATTCATAGTCGTTCAATGTCACCCAAGTTGCTTGATCTATAAACTTGAGCAGTTCTTCGCCATTAAACATCGGCATGCCTTGGCCCGGATCAAAAATAAAAGGTATATCCAGTTCTGCAAACTGTTCGGCATGCAATTGCATACCTTCTTTGCCATCGGGCGATACGATGCCTATGCTGATTTTTCTGTCGGTAGGGACTGAGTTTAAATGCGAAGAATTCATTGCGCCGGGATGGAAGGCGGTAATTTGATTGGCTTCTTCATCAGTGGTGATATAGGCTTGGCCGGTATAACTGTTGTCCAGAATCTGAATAAATTCGCTGGATAACTGGTTTTGAGCCAGCCATTGGGCATACGGTTCAAAATCATGTCCGACGGTAGCCATGATTAACGGTTCTTCGTCGAGCAATTTGAGATTGTAGGCAATATTACCCGCGCAACCGCCATATTCACGTCGCATGACCGGTACCAGGAAGGATACATTCAAAATATGGATTTTTTCCGGCAAAATGTGATGCTTAAATTTATCATGAAAAACCATGATGGTATCGTAAGCCATAGACCCACAGATTAATGCGCTCATTATGTTCCTCTTTATTGCCATGGATGGCATGTATGCCGCAAACCTGTCGGGAACAGGTGCGGTGATTGCCAGTTATGTGTATATGCCGCAAGCAGTTGCAGCTAAAGTAAAATTAATGTCCAGGTTACCGCTGCCCAAACCAGTGACATCATAACAGCAGCCGAACCAATATCTTTGGCGCGGCCCGATAATTCGTGATGTTCAAGACCGACTCTATCGACGACAGCTTCAACAGCCGAATTTAATAATTCGACCAGCATGACTAAAACGATACTGCCGATTAACAGTAGTTTTTCAATATTGCTTTGTCCCAGCCAGATGGCCAGTGGGGTCGTTACCACAAACAGAATAACTTCCTGCCTGAAAGCTTCTTCATGTGTCCAGGTTGCTTTAAAGCCGGCAACAGAAAAAAAACACGCGTTAATTAGGCGCTTAAGGCCTTTTGCATTTGGATTTGCCATTATTTGTTACGAATATATGTTATTGGAAAAAGTGAATATTACACAGATGTCTGTCAGTTTCGTTACAAGCAGGATAAAACCGGATTATTGCTCGATCATTTGCTGATAAGCATCCGCACTCATTAATGTATCCAGATCGGACAGATCATCCGCTTTGATGCAAAACAGCCAGGTTCCATAAGCGTCATCATTGACCTGCTCAGGTTCATCTACCAAAGCTTCATTGACAGCGACGATTTCACCGGTAACCGGACTAAACAAATCGGATGCGGTTTTAACCGATTCGACTACGGCGCATTGCTCTTGCGCAGTTACTTTACGCCCCAGCTCCGGCAGCTCAATATAAACCAAATCGCCTAATTCCTCCTGGGCAAAATCGGTTATGCCGACACGAATGGTATTATCGTCTTCCACTTGTACCCATTCGTGGGTTTTTGCGTACTTTAAGTTATCCGGTACATCGCTCATGATAATCTCCAAATATTATAGTTAGTTACTTTGTTTTCAAAGGATAACGTGCAATTTTTTAAAAACAACAAAAAAATGCATTTAAGAATGGAAATCTTATAACATGAACAAATGTACACACTCACTTTCTTGTCCCTATGAATGCTCTTTTAATCGCCTGCTTTTTTATGCTCAGTGTCACTCCCGTTATTGCGGACGATGACGATAAGCCGGTCGCCAAGCTGTCGGGCTCCGCAGGGCAGGGAACTATTTTCCTGGCCGCCAAAGCCCAGGCGGTATCGGGTTTGCAGACAATAACGCTGAGCCCTGTCAGCGATCATCCTGAATTCACGGCCTATGGAAAAGCGGTCAATATACAGCCGCTGGTCGAGCTACGGCACCGGTATTTGGTCGCGTTAACGGAGCGTAGCGGCGCTACGGCAAGATTTCAGCAGGCTGAACAAAACATCAAGCGCCAGCAAGACCTGTATCGTGAGGGCGCGACATCGAAACATAACTTGCAAGTTCAGCACGCGCAATGGCAAACCGATAAAGCACAGGTTGATGCCAGCGGCGTTCAAGGCAAGACTATTATTGCTGAAGCGCGAATCAACTGGGGTAAAAAGCTGGCGGAGTTGGCGTTATCAGCCGACTCCGACCCACTGAGCGGGTTTTTATCCGGCCAGAAAACGCTGTTGCACATTACCCTGCCGGTTAATAAACAGCTGGCAAACGAGATTCAGACCATTTACGTTGAAGCATCGGGCAACCGCAGTGCGGCTATTAAAGCAGAGCTGATTTCAGCCGCGCCGCAAACAGATAATACCGTGCAAGGCGAAAGCTATTTTTTCCAGACCGACGGTAGCCGTATCAGAACCGGCATGCGTGTTGCGGCATGGATACCCGAGCAAAATGAAAACCGGTCCGGCGTTATTATTCCGAAGTCCGCTTTAGTCTGGTACATGGATCAGGCCTTTGTTTACATTAAAACCGATGCCGAACAATTCAGCCGACGCGCTATAGATCAATATTCCGCGACAGCCGACGGTTATTTTGTCGGAAACGGTATTAGTGCAGGTGAGCAGTTGGTTGTTACCGGAGGGCAAATGCTACTGTCGGAAGAATTGCGCGGACAAATCCCGGATGAGGGGGATTAAGCAGGATAAGCTTGGCGCGTTGCTGTGGGTGCGCCTTAATTCCCAAAGAAGCGTGCATGGCGCATCATCTGCCGAAATAAACGTTAATCCCACGGCGGCGTATCGCCGTTATAGGCAACAAAGTCTTTAATCGTGGCATGGGTTTTAGCTCCGACGGCAGTTTTCTTGGGTGGAGAACTATTATTGGAAGATGACGTTTTCGCTCTTGGCGGTTCCACAGCGCCGGATTCAGTTTGCCATTTGGCAAAAAGCGTAATGTCCTTCTCCGGCGGGACAAACCATTTTTTTTGGACTGCATCCCACCTGGCACCGAGTGCTTTTGCCTCATCCTTTTGCGCAAAAGGTACATTCAGATAAATTTTTGAGTCGGCCATTTTATAATATTAGGTAGTGTGAGTTTGATGAGGTTAATTACTATATTATAAATCATGGTCAACGCCACAGGATCGGATAATTAAAGCTATCTGCCAATGCAATCACCAAACCTGATTACAACAAAGCTTAGTGGCAAGTTAAGTAATTAAGCCCATAAAGCAGACAGTACAAAACAATAAAAATGATTGATTACCAAGAATTAAAACAACTCGAAGATGATCTTTGGGAAGCCGCCGATCAGCTCCGTGCCAACTCCAAGCTCACCGCAACCGAATACTCGATGCCCGTGCTGGGCCTTATTTTTCTGCGTCACGCCACAACCCGCTTTTATGCTTTGCTGGTGGAAGTCGAAGCGGCTATCCCTGCCCGCGCCACCGGCGACGTGCGTGAAAGCCTGATTAAGCTTGGCTTTAGCGGCAAGGCGGCAATCTATCTGCCGGAACAAAGCCGTTACGATTATCTGGCCGGCTTACCGCAAAGCGCGACTTTGGGCGTCAACATTCGCGACGCGATGGTCGCGATTGAAGATGAAGTCACTGACCAGCACGGCAACAAACTGTTGGCAGGCGCTTTGCCTAAAGACTACGTCGGTTTTGAGCCCGACCTGCTGGCCGAACTGATCAAGATTTTTAACAGCCCGGTACTCGCCAAAGCCAAGGGCGATGTTTTCGGTCGCATCTACGAATACTTCCTCAACCAATTCGCCATGAGCGGCGCACAAGAAGGCGGCGAGTTCTTTATAATGTCATCTACAAAATTTTGGTCTTAATGCCACCTACAAATTGTTGCATAAACCGTTACAATTTTTTTGGGCAGAATAATGAAAGTTGGTTGACTCAGTTCGGCCAATTTCTGCCAGTCGCGACTGGCTGCTTTATGGTGAGGAATATGGCAGAACGAAGTTTGGCAATTGCCAAAAACTGCCGTTCAATGACGCAAGTAATTGGGCTCAAAATACGAAATTTACTTAAGTACAATCAATTCCTATTATTTCTTTAGTCCAGAGAAATAATGCTTCAATCAGCTGTCGAAGAAAAATAATTGCGGGGGATAAGCATTGATCCTGCGATTCATTCATAGCGTTGTTCTTTTTGTTTTTAAGCGGTGTCAGGACGCTCAGGTGCTGGACTTGCTTAATGATTTCTTCATCGGTCTGATGATAAGTTTTATTGCCATACGCCCCGTGTCCATGAAAGCATGGAATTGGTTCAATACCTTTTCCATGGAGTTTTCAGTCGAAATATGTGAAGATAGCAAAAGACCGTTGCCGGGATATTTATTATTTTTTGTATTTCAGTTAGTTAACGAAGAAGGTTATGGCCAGCTCAGAGCAATTAAAAGCATTACTGCAATCCCATCTTGACAAAGATGACGATAGATTTATGTCTATCGCATTGCAAGTTGCTGCCCATGAAGCCCGGAGTGGGCATGGGAAGTTGGCTCAAGAGCTCAGAGATATTGTTGAATTGGCGAAGAAGAAAGCCAACAGCAATAGAAATACCCCAATTTCTATTGCAAAAGGTATTCAGGATAATAGCGGACTCCTTTTTGTATCTCACCCAAAAAATAAGTTAGTTGATTTAATAACGAAGGATGAATTAAAAATAAGGCTTGAACGATTGATTCGTGAGCAAAAGCTCAGTACAAAACTGAAAAGCCATGGATTATCCCCGCGTAGAAAAATCCTTTTAGTTGGCCCTCCGGGTACAGGTAAAACTTTCACTGCCTCAATTTTGGCTGGAGAATTGGATTACCCTTTATTTCAAGTCAGATTGGATGCTCTCATTACAAAATTCATGGGAGAGTCCTCAGCCAAGTTACGCCAAGTTTTTGATGCCATTAGTGATGTACGAGGCGTGTACTTTTTTGATGAATTTGACGCGTTAGGCTCACAAAGGACAGTCAGTAACGATGTTGGTGAAGCTCGAAGAATACTCAATAGCTTCCTTCAAATGATTGAGCAAGATGACTCCAATAGCCTCATTATATGTGCAACGAACCATATCGAGATCTTGGACCATGCCTTATTTAGGCGATTTGATGATGTAATTCGCTATGAGTTGCCCGCAGAAGAAGAGATCATCACTTTGTTCAAAAACAAACTTAGTCCGTTTGTAGTTAAAAATTTCCCGTGGAAAAAGTTTTCTGAAAAGGCATCGGGCTTAAGTAGTGCTGAAATTACGAGAGCATCTGAAGAAGCTATAAAAGAGCTTATTATTCATGATTATAACAAAATTACAGTACCTATCTTGGATGCAGCAATTGCGGACAGGAGAGATATGCGAAACAGTCTTTTTGAGAATTAAGGGTAGTTATGGCACCAAACAAGGAAGTTAAAAAACATATAGTGCTTGGAAAAAATGGCAAACCTGAAAAATATACCTATCCACACACAGTTGTAACAACATCAAACATCCCCTCTCAAGACAGAGCCATCCATGGGGCTAATTTGAAATCTCAGATAGATGCAGTTAAAGCAATTGAGCATGATTTAACGGCTAGAACTGATGATTACGAATTAGAAACAGCCATTGGGATTCAGATTTGCTTTGAGAGTTTTCCTGGGGTAGAACTTGCTTTTGAAAGTCTGGCAGACGCTAAGCAAGGAATTGAACTTCTCAATGTTCAGATAGTTAATGATAAATATGTTGCTACAGTTCTTGTTCCTGCCGGAAAAATCTGCGTTTTAGAAAAGAAAATCGAAGCCTATATGGCTTATAAAAAAGATTGCAATGGCAAGTCCCTGGATAATAGGACATTGATTGATGCAATAGCCAGCATACGTAGAGCAGTATTGGTAAATCTGTGGGCAGATGACCCGGAACTATATCCAACTGATTCCGAGGAAGAAGTCTGGCTTGAGGTCTGGTTACCAGTGCTTGGTGATCGCCAAGCGGTAATAAATGACTTCAAAAAAATCGCCAAGATTGCGGGCATTCGTGTGTCTAACAATGTTCTTGAGTTCCCGGAGCGTTCTGTTTTTCTTGCTAAAGGCAGTATAAATGCCTTTGGTTCGTCGTCTCTTCTCATAAGTAAAATTTCTGAGTTAAGAAAGGCAAAATTTACTGCCGATTTCTTTGATCACCTTGAAATAAATGAGCAAAGGGACTTCAGTTCCAGCCTATTGGAACGAGCAACATTTGTATCAGACAATCCACCTTATATTTGTATTTTAGATACAGGCGTCAACAGCGGTCATCCATTGTTAAGCCCAATATGTTCGGAGAATGATTTATTTGTAGTAAACCCTGATTGGGATGCAGCTGATAGCAATGGTCATGGAACTGCTATGGCAGGGTTAGCTATATGGGGTGATCTCTCAAATATTCTGACTGAATCCACCCCTCTGCAAATTGGACATCGCATAGAGTCAGCCAAGCTTTTACGTTTCTCTGGGGACAATAAAGACAAACATTTAGGAATCATTACTTCTGACGGTATTTCAGAAGCTGAAATTGCCAACTTTGAGCGTACCAGAGTATTTGCACTGGCGCTTTCCGCTTCGGAATCACGAGATCGAGGAAAACCTTCAGCCTGGTCGGCCACAATTGACGGGCTCACTTCTGACTATCTTGGAGAAAACCTTAAAAGGCGATTAATGATTGTTTGCGGGGGTAATACTGGCGATGACTTGACCGGATTGAAGGAATATCCACAATACAATGAATTGCAAGACATTCACGATCCTGGACAGGCATGGAATGCATTAACGGTAGGGGCTTACACGAAGAAAATTGACATCAGAGATGATGGTGCCGATTCGTATAAACCGTTAGCCCCAGAAGGCGGCTTGAGTCCATATAGCACAACCTCGGTGACATGGTCCTCGTCTATGCCGTTAAAACCTGAGGTGGTTTTTGAGGGAGGTAATATGGGAATTGATACTTACAGTGCAGCATCGATGTCAAGCCTTCAACTATTAACAACGCATCATAATATCACCAACAGATTATTTTCGACTTTTAACGCAACAAGTGCAGCGACGGCATTGGCTGCTAAATTTGCTGCTGAGATATATGTACACTATCCCACTTTGTGGCCTGAAACAGTTAGAGCTTTGATAGTACATTCGGCGAGTTGGACAGAAGCAATGATGTCACAATTCAATTACCGGAAGAGAACAGAAAAACAAAAAGCACAGCATTTGGTTCGGGTTGTCGGTTATGGTGTACCTGACATCAACAAAGCGCTTTGGAGTTTAGGTAATTCTCTGGTAATGATTGTCGAAGACGAACTGCAACCATTTGAAAAACAAAAAGGTAAGTCGCCCTCCACTAAGGATATGCATCTCCACGACCTGCCATGGCCAAAAGAACAGCTGATGTCTCTAGGCGAGACGCAAGTCAGGATGACAGTAACCCTTTCCTATTTTATTGAGCCAAATCCATCAAGTCGTAATGTTTCAAGTAAGTATCGTTACCCGAGTCATCAGCTCCGATTTGAAGTAAAAAGGCCAACTGAGTCCACTAAACAGTTTATGCAAAGAATCACGCGAGACGCGCATGATGAGGAAGAGGGAACGATTAAATCACCCAAAGACCCAGACTGGTTACTAGGTGACTTTAGAAACAAAGGTTCGATACATAAAGATATATGGAGAGGTACCGCAGCTGACTTAGCAGCAAGAGGATTATTAGCTATATATCCAGCGATGGGCTGGTGGCGAACGAGAACAAAACTTGAAAGATTTAACAAAGCAGCTCGTTATTCACTGATTATTTCAATTGAAGCGCCGGAAGTGGATGTTGATTTATATACTCCCATTCAGACTGAAATTGAAAACAGAAATAAAGTGTCTGTAGAAATCTCCGCTTAGTTAATACTTTGATGGAATGGCAGGTATAGGGAAAGGTAAAACCATAGCCGAACGTCGCGTTTGGGTCGACAGCGGCTATTCGTCATTTCAGGAGTCGACAATCACAATCACAAATGCCAAGTGAATGGCTGATTAGGCGCAGTAATCTGTTGTGCGACAAAATAAAAAATGTCGCACAACAGATTATATTAGGATCACTTCTACCGCTGGAAGCGCCTAACTGAAGCCGGTGAAGATCCTGCGCCTAAACCTGACGAGCCGCCCAAAAAACCGCTGCTACCCATCTTGCTGGAAGGCATGTGCAGCAAGAACAACTTGCTGGATATAGTCGAGAATTTCACGCTGTTTGACAGCAGCGAAGGCTTCGCGGTGAAAATCGTCGCGCGCAATCACCAGTATCTGGGCGTGAACCTCGCTATCGCCAATCTGCAAAACAATACGCCCGATGTGGCGGCCGGTCGCTTGGGCGTGTTCTGGCATACGCAGGGCAGCGGCAAGAGTTATTCGATGGTTTTTTTCTGCCAGAAAATCCATCGCAAAGTATCGGCCGGTTACACCTTCGTGCTGATGATCGACCGCAAAGAGTTGGATACGCAAATCTACGGCACTTTCGTCAACTGCGGCGCAGCCACCAACAAAGGCGACAAGGCGCGTAATGGCGACGGGCTGCAACGCCTGCTAAAAGACCAGGATCGCCGCTATGCGTTCAGCTTGATCCACAAGTTCCACGACCAGGTCAAAGAAAACTGGAGCCTTCGCGACGACATCATTGTCGTGTCCGATGAGGCGCACCGTACCCAATACGGCCGGTTAGCCCTGAATATGCGTAAGGCTCTGCAAAACGCGAAGTTCATCGGTTTTACCGGCACACCGCTGATCGATGGCCCGGAAAAACAGGTGACGCGCGAGGTATTTGGCGATTATGTTTCCGTTTACGACTTTCAACGCGCGGTGGCCGATGGCGCAACCTTGCCGCTGTTCTATGAAAATCGCGGCGAGAAGTTACAGATTGTCGATGCCGACTTGAACCGGCGCATTGAAGAGCGCATCGATGCCGCCAAAGCGGATGGCGAACTGGACGAAGAGCAGGAAGAAAAGCTTTATCGGCAATTGGCGCGCGATTATCCGGTGCTGACTTCCGATAGCCATTTGGGCGATATTGCGAGCGATTTTGTCGAACACTTTCACCAGCGCTGGCGCTTGATGGAACCTTTAACCAAGCCGGGCGAGACGGTTCGTTATGGCGGCAACTCAAAAGCGATGTTTGTCTGCATCGACAAGGTGACTTGCGTCCGAATGTATCAACTGATTAACACCCGCTGGGCAGCTAAGATTGTTGAGTTGGAAGCCAAGCTTGCCGCTGAAGAAGTGCTGCTTGTCAAAACCGGCAAAAAGCCCAGTCCGTTTGTGGAACGTTTGCGGGCGCATCTGGCGTGGATGCGCGAAACCCAAATGTGCGCGGTATTCAGCCCCGAGCAGAACGAGGTGAAAGACTTTGAAGAATGGGGGCTTGATGTACGCCCGCATCGCGAACTGATCAGCAAAGGCATTGATGGCCGTAACTTGGAAGAGTGCTTCAAGGACAGCCGGCATCCTTTCCGTATCGCGATTGTTTGCGCAATGTGGCTGACCGGTTTTGACGTGAAATCATTGGCGACGCTGTATCTGGATAAGCCGATGAAAGGCCACACCCTGATGCAGGCTATCGCACGGGTAAACCGCGTGGCGGCCAACAAGAAAAACGGCTTGGTGATCGACTATAACGGCATGCTCAAAAGCCTACGTAAAGCCTTGGCGACTTTTGCCCAGGGCGATGATGCAAGCGGCCCGGCTGTAGACCCGCTACGCGACGAGACGCAGGCATTGGCCGACTATGCGGAGGCGATTCTTAAGGCCAGAATGCATTTGATGGGTGTTGGTTATGATCTCGATAAACTGATCGATGCTGAGGGCTTTGATAAACAGCTGGAATTATTACTGGCCGAAAACGCGGTGTGTTGCAATGAAGAGAGCAAAAAGACCTATCAAGTGCTTTGCGAGGACATTGCCGACCGCTTCCGCGGTTTGTTCCCGAATGCGGGTCTGTTTGATTATGATGACGAAGAAAATGCTCTGATGGCGATTTATAACCGTCTGCAAATACCGAGCAGTAAAGTGGATATCAGCGGTATTTTGCAGGAGTTGCATGCGGTGGTTGATGCGGCTGTCGAGGCCAAAGCCAATCCGAATGCGGTACGTCAGAGAACTAAACAGTATGATCTGTCCGGCATCAATTTTGAGCGTCTCCGCGCCGAGTTTGCCAAGAGCCCTATCAAGCAAAAGCTGGCGCTGACGCTTAAAGAAAAGATCGAAGCCCGGTTAGCAAGCATGATTGCCAGAAATCCGACGCGGGTGGCCTTTCATCAGCGCTATCTCGACATCGTTGCCGACTATAACCGCGATAAAGATGAAGCTGAAATCCAGCGTGTTTTTGAGGAGCTAATGAGCTTTCATGATTCGCTCGATCAAGAACAGCAGCGTTATACCCGTGAAGGCCTGGAAAATGAAGACCAGCTTGCTGTGTTCGACTTACTCAGCCGACACAAGCTCAAGTTAAGCAAAGCGGATCGTGAAAAGATTAAGAATGTTTCTGTTGCTCTGCTTGCGATGCTGGGAACTCGAAAACAGGAAATGAATAATCTACGGGATCGCGCCTCCGCTCAAGCGAAACTCAAATTCGCCATTACCAATGAATTGCTGCTCGGAATGCCGGAGGAGTTCACGCCTGATGAGATCGTTATTAGCGCCGATTCTGTGTTCCGCCATGTGGAGTTTATGGGGCGAGTGCATTGATTTTCACCGTCATGGAAATTGCATTCATCAAAACCATGCCTGATCGTTTCGGGAACAAATCCCGAATGAAGTATGAATAAGCTAGGATAAGCGTGAGCAACAGACATGCCTCTTGCTCACGCGATAGTCATCAGCTTTTTCCGGGCAACATACCAACCGAGCCGGGCTTGATGCGTTTGCAGGTAACAACCACATCTTCCAGGTGGCACTGGCTTTTGCCTTGATTGGCGCCGGTGCACGGTGTGCAGGAGGATTTGCCTTCATCTTTCACTTTTTCGACATGCCAGCCGTAGCCTTGCGACTGACAAAATGTTTTGGTGTATCGGGTGATGTTATAGGCTTTTGACGCCGTTGCAACGGCGTCGGGTTCTGCTTCACATGAGGCCGAGGGCAGCGTATTAGCCATCAGGTCACGGTAAATATATTCTGCCGCGAATGTTGTTCCGGAAAACAAGGTTAATGCCGCCGAAAGGCATATCAAATTCAGTTTCATGGTTTTCTCCTCATTAATTATTTTAAGTGGTGCGTTCACGCTAAGGCCTGCAAAAGCGCCCGCTAATACTTTAAAAGCTTGATGAAGGCTATAAAGCATGGCGTTTGTCATGATGAAGGATAACTAACGTTGAGTTCAGTTCAGGACGCGGATATTCATCTGGGCCGCTTCTTCTTCCAATTGCTGTTTGATAGGCGCAAATTTCTCGTTCTCACTTTGTTTGACCATTCCAATGACAATTAATAAAGTAATTACTGTGCAGCCGACATATAGCCAGAATTTGTCTTTTACTTGTGCTTGTTCGTTCATTTTTTTATACCTCTTGTTGTTTAAATCATTAATGGATGCGCCAGGATTGATATAAAAATCTTGGACTTATCAACGCCTAAATTGATTCTTCCCTATAAACTACTTCACTTTGATATTTTTGAACGATCAACAATCTCGTCTGGCAGGTTGTAGCGTGTATCGGCAGACGCAGGATCGTGAAATATTCTCTTTTATGGTAGTAGCGGATCAATACTATAAAAGAAGGTCGAGAATGCTGTCAACTAAATATCGATTCGATACAAGCAGCGCATGATAAATCGTTTCACCCCTAGTCAATCTAAAGTAGCGGACTCAGCGCTCAAGCCTGCATCCAGAACTGCACCCCGAGGTAAATTCTGCGATAATAAACAATACGTATTCCGCCCATAAATGCCGGATTAATGTCGGCTATAACTATTTATTCAACAACGCATCTATGAACGAAAAAACAGTATTTAAACCTTGTGACCTGGTTATCTTTGGCGCTTTAGGCGACTTATCCCGCCGCAAACTGCTTATTTCCCTGTATCGACTTGAAAAAGCCAACTTGATTGAAGCGGATACTCGCATCATCGGCGTCGATCAACACAAGGGCGATAATTCAGGATTTGTCGGGATCGTCCATAACAGTTTGCAAGAGTTTTTAAACGAAATAATTGATGAACAAGTATGGGCAAGGTTTTCGGCGAGATTTTCCTATCTGACGATAGATCTGACTCAACTGGATCAATACCAGCTGTTAAATAGCGTTGTTGATGGACAATCCAGGGTTATGGTGAATTATTTTGCCGTTTCTCCTTTCTTGTTTACCAATATTTGTCAGGGGCTGGCTAAGTGCGGGGTTTTGAATGAAGAATCGCGCATGGTGATGGAAAAGCCGATCGGCCACGATCTTAAATCGTCAAAAGATATTAATGATGCGGTTGCCGAAGTGTTCAGCGAAAAGCAGGTTTACCGTATCGACCATTATCTGGGCAAGGAAACAGTGCTCAATTTATTAGCGTTGCGCTTTGCCAATTCCATTTTTACAACTAACTGGAATCACAATACCATCGATCATATTCAGATTACTGTCGCTGAAGAAGTCGGTATTGAAGGGCGCTGGGATTATTTCGATAAAACCGGACAGCTGCGCGATATGTTGCAAAATCACCTGTTGCAGATTTTGACTTTTGTGGCGATGGAACCGCCGGTCAATCTGGAAGCGCACAGCATACACAATGAGAAAATAAAGGTTCTTTCCGCGCTACGGCCCATTACCAAAGAAAATGTCGCCCAAAAAACCGTGCGCGGACTATATACAGCGGGCGAGATCAAGGGCAAGCCGGTGCCGGGCTATCTTGAAGAGGAAGGAGCCAATACGGAAAGCACGACGGAAAGCTTTGTCGCTGTGAAAGTAGCTATTGATAATTGGCGCTGGGCCGGTGTGCCGTTTTACTTACGCACCGGAAAACGCATGAAATATAAGCGTACTGAAATCGTCGTTAATTTCAAGCAGCTGCCGCATAATATCTTTAAAGAAAGCTTCGAGGACCTGCCGTCGAATAAGCTGATTATTCATTTGCAGCCGAATGAAGGAGTGGAAATTCAGATGCTCAACAAAATTCCGGGTATTGACGAAAATATTAAGCTGCAAAAAACCAAGTTGGATTTGAGTTTTTCCGACACCTTTAAAAACAGCAAGATTTTCGGCGGTTATGAGAAACTGGTGCTTGAAGCGATGCGGGGTAATCCGACCCTGTTTCTTAGCCGCGAGGAGATTGAGCAAGCATGGACATGGATCGATTCGATACAGGATGCTTGGGCGCACACCAATGCCGCTCCACAGCCCTACCCGGCAGGGACATGGGGTCCTGATGCAGCCAATGATTTAATTACCAGGGACGAAAGAGCCTGGGAAGAATGAAACAGTCATATAGAGTACGCATCGCGTACCATTTTCCAAGCTTAATAAAGGTACGCGATGCGTACCCTACCTGTCTTGCGTATCAATTAACCGTAAATAGACGGAAGGAACAAATATGCATCCCGTATTAGAAAAAGTGACAAATGAAATTATTGAGCGCAGTCGTGAAACTCGCGCTGCCTATCTGGCACGTATTGATGCGGCTGTAAAACAGGAGCCGCATCGTGCCGAGCTTGCTTGCGGTAATCTGGCGCATGCTTTTGCCGCTTGCGGAGCCGGTGAAAAAAGCGATTTGACCGGTCATCAGAAAGCCAATATTGCGATTATCTCTTCTTACAACGACATGCTGTCGGCGCATGAGCCGTATAAAGACGCTCCGGCGCTGATCAAAGCCGCGATAAAGGAGGCCGGTGGCGTTGCCCAGTTTGCCGGCGGTGTACCGGCCATGTGTGACGGGGTCACCCAAGGTCGTCCCGGTATGGAGCTGTCGTTATTCAGCCGCGATGTGATTGCGATGGCCACGGCTGTGGCTTTAAGCCATAACATGTTTGATGGCGCGCTGTACTTGGGCGTTTGCGACAAGATTGTACCGGGACTGCTGATCGGCGCTTTGAGTTTTGGCCATTTACCGGCCGTGTTCGTACCGGCAGGTCCTATGCCTAGCGGCCTGACCAACAAGGAAAAAGTGCGTATCCGTCAACTTTATGCCGAAGGTAAAGTCGGCCGTAAAGAACTGCTGGAGTCCGAGTCCGCGTCTTATCATAGTGCGGGCACTTGTACGTTTTACGGCACTGCCAACAGCAACCAGATGATGGTTGAGATTATGGGTCTGCATCTGCCGGGCAGTTCGTTCATCAATCCTTACACGCCATTGCGCGATGAATTGACCAAAGCCGCCGCCAGACAGGTTTTAAAATTTACTGCGCTGGGCGATGATTTTCGTCCGATTGGTCATATGATCGACGAGAAGGCGATTGTGAATGCGATTGTCGGTTTATTGGCAACGGGCGGTTCTACCAATCACACGATCCATCTGGTCGCCATTGCACGTGCGGCGGGCATTATTATCAATTGGGATGATTTTGATAATCTGTCCAGAGCAATACCTTTTTTAACCCGTATTTATCCAAATGGTCATGCAGACATCAATCATTTCCAAGCTGCGGGCGGCATGGGCGTATTGATTGCCGAACTGTTAAAGAACGGTCTTTTGCATGAAGATATTCTGACGGTTGCAGACCAACGCGGCATGAGGAATTATGCACAAGAACCAAAATTGATTGACGGCAAATTAACCTGGGTACCTTGTCCTGAAGCGTCTTTGGACGCGAAAGTTATCAGTACAGTAGCCAAACCCTTTGCAACCGGTGGCGGACTTCATGTTATGCACGGTAATTTGGGGCGCGGGGTGTCAAAAGTTTCCGCTGTAGCGGAAATACACCAAATCGTTGAAGCGCCTGCGATGGTGTTTGATGACCAGGATGATGTGGTTGCGGCCTTTAAACGCGGTGAAATGGAGAAAGATGTTATTGTGGTGCTCCGCTTCCAGGGACCGAAATCCAATGGTATGCCCGAACTGCACAAATTAACTCCGTCTCTGGGGGTATTGCAGGATAAAGGCTTCAAGGTCGGGTTGGTTACGGATGGACGGATGTCCGGCGCTTCGGGTAAAGTACCCTCAGCCATCCATATGTGCCCTGAGTGTGAAGAGGGCGGCCCGTTAACGAAAGTGCGTACCGGGGACGTCATCCATCTGAATACCCAAACCGGCGAGGTCAATGTGCTGGTAGACGCGGATGAGTTTAATGCCCGCGTGCCGGCGGCGAATAGCGCCAAAGGTCATCATTTCGGTATGGGCCGCGAATTATTCGGCGGTTTTCGTCTGGGTGCGTCTTCTGCCGAAACCGGCGCTACAAATCTGTTTGTCGCCGATTAATAACTATAAAAATTTGGTAAAAAACCATGACTAAAAATAACTGGAAAATTCAACCCGATATTATTTTAAACACTTGCCCGGTAATGCCTGTGATGGTTATCCAGGATCTGGATGACGCTGTTCCTTTGGCTAAGGCCCTGGTCGCGGGCGGCATTAAAGTGTTGGAAATTACGTTACGCACTCCGATAGCGCTTGATGCAATCAAGCTTATCAGTCAGGAAGTCAAAGACGCGATTGTCGGTGCGGGTACGATTACTACGCCTGAGCAATTAAAAGCGGCGGAAGCTGCAGGCGCCGTTTTCGCGATTAGTCCCGGATTAACGCCGAAACTTTTAGAAGCTGCCAATGCCGGAAATATTGCGTTGATTCCAGGCATATCTACGCTGTCGGAATTGATGTTGGGCATGGAGTACGGATTGGATCATTTCAAGTTCTTCCCAGCCGAAGCGGCAGGGGGTATCCCCATGCTGAAGTCGATTGCAGGACCCATTCCCGGCGTGACTTTTTGCCCGACAGGCGGTATTTCTCCGGAAAATTACAACAGTTATTTGCAGTTGAGTAATGTTGCCTGCGTTGGCGGATCATGGCTGGCGCCTGTGGATGTGGTAAAGTCAAAGAACTGGGCTAAAGTGACTGAGCTGGCAAAACAGGCTATAGACCGGGCAGTTTCGATTTAAATAGCTCATTACGTAGCAGGAGGTAGAAGCAACGCCAATAGCAGTACAGGAGTAATTGTCGAGAGTCAAAGATATTTTCAGGATTTTGTTATTTTATAAGCAAATTCCATTTAAAATATTAAGCAACATTAATCATACTCAATCGGCCCCGGCTAAGTTGCGGTACTTTGCAATTTAGCCGGCTTTCTGATGACGGACCATGTTTCAATACCGAGAAAAACCATGACTAAATTGCGCAGTGTTACCCTAAATGAGAATACGCAGTCTTTATGCGAGTTGCCTATTTTATCTGGAACTACGGGGCCTGATGTAATAGATATCCAGTCGCTGTATCAAAAGACCGGCATGTTTACCTATGATCCCGGCTTTACTTCCACGGCCAGTTGCAGTTCATCGATAACTTATATAGATGGTGAAAAAGGTATCTTGCTTTATCGCGGTTATCCTATTGAGCAACTTGCAGAGCATTGTACTTTTTTGCAGGTTTGCTATCTGTTGCTGAATGGCGAATTGCCCGACACGGATGAAATGCAGCGGTTCGAAAGTACCATAACCATGCATACGATGGTACATGACCAACTGACCAATTTTTTTAAAGGGTTTCGCCGGGATGCCCATCCGATGGCCATTATGGTGGCTGTTGTTGGCGCATTGTCATCGTTTTATCATGATGCATTGGACATCAAATCAAAAAGGGATCGTGACATAAGCGCCATCCGGCTGATTGCCAAAGTACCGACCATTGTCGCGATGTGCCATAAATACAGTACCGGCTTACCGTTTATGTACCCGCAAAACAAGCTGAGTTACGTTGAAAACTTTATGCGTATGATGCTTGGCACGCCATGTGACGACTTTGAGCCTAATCCTGTATTGGTGAAAGCGCTGGATAGAATCCTGATTCTTCATGCCGATCATGAACAAAATGCCTCGACATCAACGGTGCGCTTAGCCGGTTCCAGTGGCGCCAACCCTTACGCCTGCATTACTGCCGGGATTGCCTGTCTCTGGGGGGCCGCTCATGGCGGCGCTAATGAAGCCGTACTCAATATGCTTGAGGAGATTGGCGATGTATCGAATATTACCCAGTTTATAAACAAGGCCAAGGATAAAAACGATCCGTTCAGACTGATGGGTTTCGGGCATCGGGTTTATAAAAATTACGACCCGCGCGCCAAATTAATGCGTGAAACCTGTCATGAAGTACTAACGGAGCTTGGTCTGCATGATGACAAAATATTTAAATTGGCACTGGAGCTGGAACGTATCGCCCTTGAGGACGAGTATTTCATCGAGAAAAAGCTTTACCCGAATGTCGATTATTATTCCGGCATTGTGCTGCACGCATTAGGCATCCCTACCAACATGTTTACCGCGATGTTCGCAATGGGCCGAACCGTGGGTTGGATTTCCCATTGGGATGAAATGATAGCTGATCCTGATCAAAAGATAGGACGGCCAAGGCAGCTTTATACCGGCACAACAAAACGCGATATACCGCCACAGCATATAAAAGGGGATTAACACCTAAACCTCCAACAATAGTCGCTAAAAGTTTAAATCTACCGGCCGGGCCGATTATGGGCTTTAAATCCGTAATTTATCGCGCCCCTGACATCAAGGGACGCGATGCCTAGTCATATAAAAATTGAATTTATAAACGCTGAAATGTGTTCGGTTTCTTCAATGCAAAGACTGTGTTCCATAACGTAATCATGCCATTCAATGTTGTAGTCCATGGCTTTTAGCTTATCGAATGCGGCTTTGCCGGATTCAACCGCTACGATGGAATCTATGATGCCATGAGCCATAAATATCGGTATGTCATTGTTGGCGGCTGAACGCTCGGTTTTTAATTGATCAATGGTAGGTAGATAGGTCGATAGTGCGATAATTCCGGCCAATTTATGTTGGTATCTCAATCCTGTATGCAGCGCAATTACGCCCCCTTGAGAGAATCCTGCCAATAGAATATTTGCCGATGGAATGCCTTTGTCAATTTCCTGTTGGATCAGCGGTTCGATCAAGCCGGTTGACCGATAAATGCCGCCAATATCGACTCTGCGTTCCAAAGACATTTCTAAGATATCGTACCAGGAGCGCATGGACATTCCGCCATTGATGGTGACAGGTTGAATAGGCGCATTGGGGAATATAAAATGGATATTCGCTTTCGCGGTTAAATGCAGTTCGGGAATAAGGCTTTCAAAATCATGACCATCCGCGCCTAGCCCATGCAGCCATATTACTGAGTATTTATGCGCCGCTTCGGGCTGTATTTCGATGTTGCTGAGTTGTTCGGAATTCATAACTTCTCCAAGATAAATATAAATTGCAGATAGCTTAACTTAATGCCAGGGATTGTCGTCAAATTTCAGTAAATTAGAATTCACATAATCCCATGGCTGGGCGTCTGCGCCCCTGATATCTCTTGCGGATGAAAATAAACCGTTTAGCCGTTTTAATGGAAAGTTTCATGTTGTTCTCCGCTGCAGCATGGCCGGATATTGCGGGAGTGACATAACGGGGGCGCAGGAAAAGTTTATTAGTAACTGATGTTACGCAGTCCGTAACTTCTGCAATTCTGCATAAGCCATCTGGTTC
>NZ_DAIUEH010000067.1:0-25808 GCF_036845245.1 Methylobacter sp. | reverse complement strand
CAACTTTGGGTTGAATTGACGACACTTAAAGTCTAATTTTGCGTAAGTCCTACAAAAGCAAGCTGAGGGCTTGACTGAGGCGATGCGGGCGGCAATTGAAGAATCGGAATTGGTTACTAAAAAGGACCTACAGATCGAACTGGCACTCATCAAGGCCGATCTTAACCTGCTCAAATGGATAATGGGGGCTCTGATCGCTATTGCTATCGCCAATTTCTCCAAGCAATTCTTATGAGTCGTGTAGGGCTGGAATAGGCATAACATCAACTCATCTCTTCAACTTAAGCAAAAATCAGCTTAACTGCTTGCGGGGCTTAACGGCAGAAGCTCAAGCAAAGTAGAGCAAGCTCACACTCCAATATTCGCATTGCCGTTAAATAACAGCTCAATTAAACTAGCCGTAACGGAGAATAATAATTAAACAAAGGGCGTGGGCCGGTCATTCCGGCACAAAGAACACGCGGCTTTTTATGGGGTTTGTATTTAAATTCAGTATATTAGGTTTGCGTATGTAATATTTTTCATAAGGTAGGCTGTCAAAGCACTATGTATAAGGAGAATAACCATGGCACAAAAAAAAGATTATTTAAAAGGTCAGTTCGGCAATAATGCTGTTTCCTCGATTATTCAGGGCATTGATCGCGACGTGGAGCGGGGTGAAGATGTTCTGATGTTGGGACTCGGCATCGTCATGTTATCTTCCACTTTTGCACCGGTAGCGCCGCCGAGCATTCTTCTGCCTTTAGTGGCGCTTACTTTTGCCCTTTCATCCGGTTTTGCACGGATGAATTATCACAACATGGAGCGAAAACTCCTGGAATCCATGGCTCAGCTTGAGGGGCATGAAAAAATCATCCTGCATCCGATTGCCGCTGTTTTTGCCGAGTATCCGATGCATTCTTTGGCGGAGTCGTTTAATCCTTTAAAAAACCTGAAACGAACATGGAAAAGTGCGTTGGGTGGAATCCTGATTAATCCGCTATGGATGCCCATTTTTTATGTGATGGGTATACAGATCATTGAAGAGAAAAATCTCGGTATTTTGAATCGGGCTATTATCGGTGTTGAACAAAAAATCTCTTCTTTGTCTTCTCTTGTTTAGCCGTAGTTGGATTGTCGGCGTCGATCTAATCTAGCGTAAAATGAGCTTTATAATATGCAGGAAGTCTTCGGGTTTAAAAAATTGTTAATGACCCAAACCGCATAATCTCGTAAAATTACCTCAGTTTTGTTTTTTTACAACGGGATGAGTCCTTAAGGGTTCATCCCGTTTTGCACATTTGAGGTGACGTGTTTGACTAGGTCTGCTTTATTGGTTCTGGAAGATGGAACGGTTTTTAACGGTGTAGCCATAGGTGCAGATGGATGTTCCGTGGGCGAGGTTGTTTTTAATACGGCTATGACCGGGTATCAGGAAATTTTGAGTGATCCTTCTTATGCCCGGCAAATTGTGACTTTAACTTATCCGCATATTGGCAATGTCGGGACGACTGACGAAGATAACGAATCTACCGGTGTTTTTGCCAGCGGTTTGGTGATACGGGATTTGCCGTTGCTGGCGAGTAACTGGCGTAGCGAAAAAACCTTGCAGCAATATTTGATTGATAATAACGTCGTCGCTATTGCCGATGTTGATACCCGGCAATTAACCCGTATTTTGCGCGACAAAGGTGCGCAACGCGGTTGTATTATGGCGGGTGAGTCGGTTGACCTGGATGCGGCAAAGAAAGCGATTGAAGTTTTTCCAGGATTGAAAGGGATGGATCTGGCTAAGGAAGTCACTGTCGACAAACCTTATGAGTGGACTGAAAATATCTGGCATTTGCAAAATGGACATACCCAAGCCGAAAATCTGACCAAGCATGTTGTGGCTTATGATTTTGGCATTAAACGTAATATTCTGAGGTTACTGGCTAATCGCGGTTGCCGTGTTACGGTTGTCCCTGCAACAACACCGGCTGAAACGGTATTGGCAATGAATCCTGACGGTGTTTTCCTGTCTAATGGTCCCGGCGATCCTGAGCCGTGTACTTATGCGATTGAAGCTATCAAAACGATTTTGGAAAAGAAAATACCTGTGTTCGGTATTTGTTTGGGACATCAATTATTGGCTTTAGCCAGCGGCGCAAAAACCGAGAAAATGAAATTCGGCCATCATGGCGCCAATCATCCGGTCCAGGAAATAGCCACCGGGCGGGTCATGATCAGTAGTCAGAATCACGGTTTTGCGGCTAATGAAGACAGTCTTCCCGATAATGTCGTAGCGACTTATCGTTCATTATTCGACGGCAGCCTGCAAGGTATCAAGCGGACCGATTGCCCAGCGATGAGTTTTCAAGGCCACCCCGAAGCAAGTCCGGGTCCTCATGATGTGGAATCTTTATTCGATGACTTCATCGAAATGATGGAACAAGCATCGTAGGATGGGCTAAACACCAACAGTAGGCGCTTTAGGCGACGTGCAGCCTATCAAACGCAAATGATGGGTTTCGTGCATCAAACCATCTACGACTCTTAAGTTGATGCTTATTGGGTTAGCGCAATCTGACAATCGTGCAGGCTGCGTTAACCGGTCCTACATAATTAACAGCAACATAATGGTAACGCATACAAAATGCCAAAAAGAACCGACATAAAATCGATTTTATTACTGGGTGCCGGCCCCATTGTTATTGGTCAAGCTTGCGAGTTTGATTATTCAGGTACGCAAGCCTGTAAAGCACTACGGGAAGAGGGTTATCGCGTTATTCTGGTCAATTCCAATCCGGCGACGATTATGACCGACCCTGATATGGCGGATGCGACTTATATCGAGCCTATCGACTGGCAAACCGTAGAAAAAATTATTGCAAAAGAACGTCCTGACGCGATATTGCCGACCATGGGCGGACAAACTGCGTTGAATTGCGCGCTGGATCTTGATGCCAACGGTGTTTTGGAAAAATACGGCGTCGAGATGATCGGCGCTACCAAAGAAGCGATTAATAAAGCCGAAGACCGTGAACTGTTCAATCAGGCAATGCGGAAAATCGGTTATGAAGTAGCAAAATCAAAAACCGCGCACTCTATGGAAGAGGCGCTGGCCGCACAGCAGGAAGTGGGCTATCCAACCGTTATCCGCCCTTCATTTACGATGGGCGGCAGCGGCGGCGGCATTGCTTATAACAAAGAAGAGTTTGTCGAAATCTGCGAGCGCGGCCTGTATTTGTCGCCAACCAACGAGTTATTGATTGAAGAATCGGTGCTGGGCTGGAAAGAATATGAAATGGAAGTGGTGCGGGATTCCAAAGACAACTGCATCATTGTCTGTTCTATTGAAAACTTCGACCCGATGGGCGTGCATACCGGTGATTCCATCACCGTAGCGCCGGCGCAAACTTTAACCGATAAGGAATATCAGATTCTGCGGAATGTCTCTTTGGCGGTGTTGCGTGAGATTGGCGTCGATACCGGCGGTTCCAACGTGCAGGTCGCCATTAACCCGAAAGACGGACGGATGATCGTTATCGAGATGAATCCGCGCGTATCGCGTTCGTCTGCTTTGGCATCCAAGGCAACCGGTTTTCCGATTGCTAAAGTGGCGGCAAAACTGGCGGTTGGTTACACGCTGGATGAATTGAAAAATGAGATTACCGGCGGCGCGACACCGGCATCGTTTGAGCCGACGATTGATTATGTCGTCACCAAGGTGCCGCGGTTTACCTTTGAAAAATTCCCGCAAGCGGACGACCGCTTGACCACTCAGATGAAGTCTGTCGGTGAAGTCATGGCTATCGGCCGTACTTTTCAAGAATCACTGCAAAAAGCCCTGCGCGGGTTGGAAATCGGCATCAGCGGTCTTGATGAAATTATTGATTTGAACCGGGAAGACGCTCGGGAAAAAATGCAGCGCGAAATGCGCCATCCGGGACCCGATCGTTTGCTATATGTTGCCGATGCCTTCCGTAGCGGCATGAGTCTGGAAGAAGTTCACGAAGCCAGTAAAATCGATCCCTGGTTTTTAGCGCAAATCGAAGATTTGGTTTTGACTGAAAAAACATTATCGACCAAAACCTTGTCGACTTTGAAAGCGGGTGAGCTTTATAAATTAAAGCGCAAAGGCTTTTCCGATCTTAGATTGGCCAAGTTACTGGATACGTCCGAGTCTGAAGTGCGCAATGTGCGGCATAAACAGAACATTCGTCCGGTTTATAAACGCATTGATTCCTGTGCTGCCGAGTTTTCATCGGACACTGCTTATTTGTATTCGACCTATGAGCAAGAATGTGAAGCGCGGGTTTCCGATAGGGAAAAAATCATTATTCTCGGTGGCGGGCCTAACCGTATCGGGCAGGGGATCGAGTTCGATTATTGCTGCGTACATGCCGCCTTGGCATTGCGTGAAGACGGCTATGAAACCATCATGATCAATTGCAATCCTGAAACGGTTTCTACCGATTTTGATACTTCAGACCGGTTGTATTTTGAGTCGTTAACGCTGGAAGATGTGCTGGAAATCGTTCATATTGAACAACCCAAAGGCGTGATTGTGCAATATGGCGGCCAAACGCCGTTGAAGTTGGCGCGTGCATTGGAAGCGGCGGGTGTGCCCATTATTGGTACATCGCCGGATTCGATTGATTTGGCTGAAGACCGTGAGCGTTTCCAAAAATTGCTGGAAAGACTGAATTTAAAGCAACCACCCAATGCAACGGCCCGTTCTGTCGAGCAGGCAATTAATGCGGCAAAAGAATTGGGTTACCCTTTAGTCGTTCGGCCTTCTTATGTTTTAGGCGGCCGGGCTATGGAAATCGTCTTCAATGAAGAGGGTTTACAGCGATATATGAAAGAAGCGGTCAGTGTTTCTAATGATTCACCGGTATTGCTGGATCGTTTTCTTGACGATGCGGTCGAAATGGATGTTGATGCCATTTATGACGGGGAGCAAGTGTTAATCGGTGGTTTGATGGAACATATCGAACAGGCGGGTGTGCACTCGGGAGACTCGGCGTGTTCGCTGCCCCCGTATGAATTAGCGCCGGAGCTTCAGGATAAATTGCGTGAGCAAGTGACCAAAATGGCGGAAGCTCTGGGTGTTGTTGGGTTGATGAATACTCAGTTTGCTATTCAGGGTGAAGATATTTACGTGCTTGAAGTTAATCCACGGGCTTCGCGTACCGCCCCTTTTGTATCCAAGGCAACCGGTTACCCGCTGGCTAAAATTGCGGCGCGTTGCATGGTTGGGCAAACTTTGGCTCAACAAGGCATTATCAAAGAGCGCATTCCTGATTATTATTCGGTTAAAGAAGCAGTGTTTCCGTTTGTTAAATTTCCAGGTGTCGACCCTTTATTGGGGCCTGAAATGAAATCAACCGGGGAAGTAATGGGTGTCGGTAAAACATTTGGCGAGGCTTTTGCCAAGTCTCAGCGTGCTGCCGGTGTCAACTTGAATCATAGCGGTAAAGTATTGATCAGTATCCGAGATGTGGATAAAGCCAAGGCGCCTGAGGTTGCCAAGATGCTGGTCGATAAAAAATATGAAATTGTTGCTACTGGGGGTACGGCAAAGTTTCTTAAAGATGCGGGTATTCCTTGCGAAGTGGTTTATAAGGTTAACGAAGGGCGGCCTAACACAGTCGACATGATTAAAAACGATCAGATTCAACTGATTATTAATACAACAGAAGGCACAAAAGCAATTTCAGACTCGTTTACTATGCGCCGAGAAGCTTTGCAACACCGCGTGACTTATTACACGACAATGGCTGGGGCAAAAGCAGCCTGCTACGCGTTGGGTGAATTGGATGCAGGTGATGTGAATTGCTTGCAGAACCTGCATAAAAGCCTGACTTAATAAAAAATACATTATGGGCGCGAATTTATTTGCGCCCATAGTTAAAGAAATTAGGAGTTTTAAAAATGAATAAAGTACCTCTCACTATTAAAGGTGCAGAAAAATTGCGTGCCGAGTTGGAAGAATTAAAGTCGGTTGTACGTCCTCGTATCATCGCATCAATTTCTACGGCTAGGGCGCACGGAGATTTGAAAGAAAACGCTGAATATCATGCTGCAAAAGAGCAACAAAGCTTTACTGAAGGACGTATTTCTGAGATCGAAGGCAAGCTCTCTAACGCGCAAATCATTGATGTCACCAAGGTAGATGCCAATGGCAAGGTGGTATTTGGCGCGACAGTGGAAATAGAAGATATTGAATCCGAGAGAAAGGTGACTTATCAGATTGTTGGTGAAGATGAGGCTAATATCAAGGAAGGGCGCATTTCAATCGGTTCACCAATTGCCAGGGCTTTGATCGGTAAAGAAGTTGAAGATGTTGTTACGGTTAAAGCGCCGGGCGGCAATGTCGAATATGAAATTATTTCGATTGAGTATGTTTAGGCGAAAGACAAAAGTCTAAAGGAAGTTTTTTCCTTGTGCTTTTCGTCTTGCGCCGTTGGTCTGGTTTATTTGTCAGGGTTTAATCTGTAAATAACTGCAATTTGTCCAATACTCTGAATGAACTCTGCCCCCGTGTCAGTGCAGATTTTTTCGCTGATCAGCTTACGATCTTCCCTTTCAGCGCGTATCCGCACTTTAATCAGTTCGTGGCTATCCAGTGCCAATTCAATCTCTGCCAGCACGGCGGCGGTAAGTCCTGATTGACCAATCATAATGACAGGCTTTAAGCTGTGTGCTTCGGCCCGGAATTTTTTCTTATCTGCAGAGTTCACTCTTTAATTCCTAAATCAAAATTCTAAATTTTACACTAAAATACAGTTATGGGACGAAGTAAAAGCAGTAGTCGTTGGATGCAGGAGCATTTCGATGACGAATACGTCAAAATGGCGCAAGCTCAGGGTTATCGTTCCCGTGCGGTTTTTAAATTGAAAGAAATTCAGGAGAAAGATCATCTTATTAAACCGGGGATGAATATTATCGATTTGGGCGCCGCTCCCGGTGGATGGTCTCAGTTTGCGCGGCAGATTATCGGAAAAAAAGACAAGATTATTGCTCTGGATATTTTAGAGATGGATCCGTTGGAGGGTGTTGATTTTATTCAAGGTGACTTTCGTGAACAAACCGTTCTGGATCAATTGTACGCCGTGCTTGACGGAGCTGCTATCAATTTGGTGATGTCGGATATGGCGCCGAATATGAGCGGCAATAAGGGCGTAGACCAGCCTCGGTCAATCTATTTGGGAGAATTGGCATTAGAAACGGCAAAGACTGTGTTGGCAAAAGACGGAATTTTTCTTGTTAAGCTATTTCATGGGGCAGGTTTCGAGGATTTTTTTAAGGAAGTGCAGCAATCTTTTGCAAAAGTGGTTATCAGAAAGCCAAAAGCGTCAAGACCGAGGAGTAATGAAGTTTATATTTTAGCTAAAGGCTTTAAATAATATTATATCGCCCTAATATTAATACAATAGAATGTGCCAAGTATGATGAAGTCGTATTTTTCATGTACAGGTGGCTCAGATAAATAACGACAGTCAGGACAGTTAACTCCTGATATAATTACTTAGTTTTTAAATCGAGAGCCGTTCAGGCCCAGGGTGTGTAAATTGAGCGATATGATGAAAAATATAATCCTATGGGTCGTCATTGCAGTTGTATTGATGTCCGTCTTTAATAATTTTGGCCCGCAAAATGATAGGGCTGATTCGTCGATGTCTTATTCGCAATTTATCGAATCAGTAAAAGCAGGCCAAGTTCAGCAGGTCATGATTGAAGACAATATCATCAAAGGCAAGATGCAGGGTGGTCAGATCTTTAAAACTTACGCACCTTCGGACCCTCATTTAGTGGACGATTTATTGGCGAACGGCGTCGAAATCAAGGCCGTTCCGCCTGAGCAGCCGTCTATGTTAATGCAATTGCTGGTTTCTTTCGGCCCGATGTTGTTGCTTATTGCTGTGTGGGTTTTCTTCATGCGGCAAATGCAAGGCGGTGGCGGTGGCGGTCGCGGTGCCATGAATTTCGGTAAAAGCAAAGCCCGAATGCTCGAAGAAGACCAGATTAAAGTAACTTTTGCCGATGTGGCAGGCTGCGATGAAGCCAAAGAAGAAGTTGTTGAAATGGTCGATTTTCTTAAAGATCCGGCAAAGTATCAGAAATTAGGCGGCAAAATTCCTCGTGGCGCATTAATGATTGGCCCTCCGGGAACAGGGAAAACATTGCTGGCCAGGGCTATTGCCGGCGAGGCCAAAGTGCCGTTCTTTACTATTTCCGGTTCGGATTTTGTTGAAATGTTTGTTGGTGTGGGCGCATCCCGTGTGCGTGATATGTTTGAGCAAGCTAAAAAGCATGCGCCCTGTATTATCTTTATCGATGAGATTGATGCAGTGGGCCGTCAACGTGGTGCCGGCTTAGGTGGTGGCAATGATGAGCGTGAACAAACATTAAACCAATTGCTGGTTGAAATGGATGGTTTTGAAGGTAATGAAGGTATTATTGTTATTGCCGCAACAAACCGCCCTGATGTGTTGGATAAGGCTTTATTGCGTCCAGGCCGGTTTGATCGCCAGGTAACGGTAGGCCTGCCGGATGTCAGGGGACGCGAGCAAATTCTTGCAGTCCATGTTAAGAAAGTGCCGATTGCTGATGATGTTGAAGTTAAGTACATAGCTCAAGGTACGCCGGGCTTTTCCGGGGCCGATTTGGCTAATTTAATTAATGAAGCCGCGTTATTCGCCGCCAGAATGAATAAGCGGGTAGTTAATATGTCGGATCTTGAAAAAGCCAAGGATAAATTGATCATGGGGGTTGAAAGGACTTCTATGGTCATGAATGAGAAAGAAAAGAAGATGACTGCTTATCATGAGGCAGGGCATGCGATTGTCGGTAAGCTGGTTCCTGAGCATGATCCTGTCTACAAGGTTAGTATTATGCCTAGAGGTCGTGCGCTGGGTATTACCATGTTTTTACCTGAGCGTGATCAGTATAGCGCCAGCAAGCAAAAATTGGACAGTATGATTTCCAGTTTATATGGTGGCCGTATTGCCGAGGAAGTAGTTTTTGGCCGGGAACAAGTAAGTACCGGTGCGTCCAATGATATTGAACGAGCCACTGAGCTGGCTAGAAACATGGTCACTAAATGGGGGTTTTCTCAGCGTTTGGGGCCATTATCTTATAGTGAAGAAGAAGGCGAAGTTTTTCTTGGGCGTTCGGTGACACAGCATAAAACAGTTGCCGAAGAGACTTCCCATACCATTGATGAAGAGATTCGCTCTTTTATTGACCGGAATTATGAGCGTGCCGAAACAATTCTTAAAGAAAATATAGATATTCTTCATTCTATGGCGGAGGCATTGATGAAGTATGAGACTATCGACAAATATCAAATTGACGATTTGATGGCTCGTAAGCCGGTCAGGACGCCTCAGGGCTGGGATGATAAGCCACCGTCTTCTCATGGTGATGTCATAACGGATGATGTTAAGAGCAAGGATGATATAAAAAATGAGAAATCAATTGGCGGGACTGCAGAGCAAAACTGAGGACTCGCTGAATTAACACTAAAAGGAGAGGCATAATGTCTCTCCTTTTTTGTATGTAATTTATTAAGCTCCTGCGGAACATCAAGCTGTTATCTTTAGTTTTTTACCTATTTTTAGACTTTAGAACTATGACAAGAAAATATTTTGGAACTGATGGCATTAGAGGCAAGGTTGGCGAGCATCCAATAACGGCAGATTTTTTCTTGAAGCTGGGTTGGGCTGCTGGACGAGTGTTTGCGAATGAGGGGCATGGCTTTGTTCTGGTTGGTAAAGATACGCGCATTTCAGGCTATATGTTCGAGTCTGCACTGGAGGCCGGATTGACTGCTGCTGGTGTGGATACTCGTTTGCTAGGCCCTATGCCGACGCCGGGTATTGCTTATTTAACCCGTACCTTAAGGGCTCAGGCAGGTATTGTTATTAGCGCTTCCCATAATCCTTATTATGACAACGGGATTAAGTTTTTTTCTGTACAGGGAACAAAATTACCCGATGAAATAGAGCAAAAAATAGAGGAGTACATTGATTCGCCGATGACAACCGTAGAGTCATCAAAATTGGGTAAGGCGAAACGGCTGGTTGACGCTCCCGGTCGTTATATTGAGTTTTGCAAGGCCAGTGTGCCGACTCGGCTTGATTTTAGTGGCATGAGGATCATAATCGATTGTGCTCATGGAGCGACTTACCATATAGCGCCGCATGTGTTTAGCGAGGTTGGTGCGGAAGTTGTTACGATAGGCGCTGAGCCGGACGGTCTTAATATTAATGATGAATGCGGCGCGACTAAGCCGGAAAAATTAGCTGCGACAGTTTTATCGTATCGTGCTGATTTGGGTATTGCCTTGGACGGTGATGGTGACCGGTTGGTGATGGTTGATCATAAAGGTGAAATTGTGGATGGCGATGAGCTTATTTATATTATTGCCAAAGCACGATTGGATATAGGGTTGATGTCAGGGCCTGTTGTAGGTACTTTGATGACAAATCTGGGTATGGAGCATGGCTTGAAGAAGTTGGGGCTCAATCTGCTGAGAGCTAATGTGGGCGACCGATACGTTATGGAGATGTTGACAGAGCACAAAGGGATTTTGGGTGGTGAAAATTCCGGGCATATTATTTGTCTGGATAGAACGACAACGGGTGATGGTATTATTGCGGCTTTGCAGATCATGGCGGAAATGCAAAGTAGTGGAAAAAATTTACATGAATTGAAATCCGGGATGCAAAAATATCCGCAAGTTCTGGTAAACGTCAAAATTGACAAGAAAATAAATCCGGATGAGGATGAGACTATACAGAAAGCGGTGAAAGCTATTGAAAAGAAGCTCGGAGATAAGGGGCGGGTATTGCTTAGGGCTTCGGGAACAGAGCCATTAATTCGAGTAATGGTAGAAGGTCAACAGGAAGATTTGGTTAAAAATTACGCGCATCAAATAGCCGATGATGTTAAGAAGGTAATGGGAGCTTGAATTGAAGGCTATTAATATATATCATAGACGGTTTGATTCTATGTGAGGAGTAGTGATGCGTCGGTCTCTAGTTTTAGGAAATTGGAAGATGAATGGAACTCTAGCCAGTGCTGAGTTGCTTGCAAAAGGTATTATTGCCGGGTTAGGGGGAAATAGTGCTGATATTGCGATATGTGTGCCTTACGTGCATGTGCCCAGAGTTAGTGAAATAATTAAAAATACCGGATTGGCATTGGGGGCTCAAAACGTTGCGGATAAATCTTCAGGCGCTTTTACCGGAGAGATTTCGGCGGCGATGCTAAGTGAATTTGATTGCAAATATGCTATTGTAGGACACTCTGAGAGACGCAGTTATTATGGCGATACTAATGAATCGGTAGCCGCCCGTTTTTGTCAGGCACAAGAACAAAACATTATTCCTGTTCTATGCGTAGGTGAGACGCTGGAACAACGGGAACAAGACCAGGCTTTTGCTGTTATTAATGCGCAGCTCGATGCTGTTATTGATTTGGCAGGTATAGCTGCTTTTAATGCGGCAGTAATTGCCTATGAGCCAGTTTGGGCTATCGGGACAGGAAAAACAGCGACTGATGAGCAAGCTCAAGAAGTTCATCATTATATAAGACAATATGTTGCTGCTAAAGACCAAGCTATTGCCGATAAAATACAAATTCTATACGGCGGTAGCGCTAAGCCGGATAATGCAAAAGGTTTATTTGCTATGCCGGATATTGACGGCGGTTTAATCGGTGGGGCTTCGTTGGATGCGGAATCCTTTTTAAAGATTTATCATTCAATTTAGAGTAATTTAAACTTCATTATGTATCAGGTAATTATTGTTGTTCATGTGTTGTTGGGTTTAGGTGTTGTTGGATTAGTATTAATGCAGCAAGGCAAAGGGGCTGATGCTGGAGCTGCTTTTGGTACTGGATCTTCAGGATCTGTTTTTGGAGCTCAGGGTGCGGCATCTTTCTTGTCTCGAGCTACAGCAATTCTGGCAACTTTGTTTTTTATGACCAGCTTGGGGCTTGCAGTATTAAACAGTAAGCAGGGCGCAGCTTACGATTTAATGAATGCTCCCAAGGTTGAACAGGATACCCTTGGTATTCCTGATGTGAATGGTGCAAAAGGAGTGGGTAACGCTTCACCCAGCACTGATCTGAAGTCTGAAGAAGTACCAGTTGCCACTCCGGCAGTTTCCGGGGCTGAGCGGGCAGTTGAAAAAAAGTAATAAATATTGTTTAAGATACAAATAAATACGCTATAAAAAATAATTAAAATAGTGTGTATTAAATAGTATGTTTACAATCATGTTTTAGCCGATGTGGTGAAATTGGTAGACACGCCATCTTGAGGGGGTGGTGACGAAAGTTGTGCCGGTTCAAATCCGGCCATCGGCACCAAATATACCCTGCTAGGGGTTTTCTCTAGTGGGGTGTTTTTTTGTTTGCTACAATGAAAATGCAGAAATAAGTTTCTAGATTAGAAGTGCGATACAGAAAAATAATTAGGCTATACTTAGCTAATTAAATGTAGGGCGCTGTATATTCGTACGGGGTTTTGCTTTGAAAATTAGAGATTAATGGAGAAAACAATGGCAAGTATTCTTGCAGTTGACGATTCAGCTTCAATGAGAAAAATGGTTTCATTTACTTTAAGAGCTGCTGGATACGATGTCGAAGAAGCAGTCGATGGGGTTGATGCTTTAGAAAAAGCGCAAGCTAGGAAATTTGATTGTGTGGTAACTGATGTCAATATGCCAAATAAAGACGGGATCACTTTAATTAGAGATTTACGAGCACTTCCAGATTATAAATTTATTCCCATGCTGATGCTGACGACAGAGTCAGGAATTGAAAAAAAGCAAGAAGGTAAAGCGGCTGGTGCAACGGGATGGATGGTTAAGCCTTTTAATCCTGATCAATTATTAAAAACATTACTAAAAGTTTTAGGTTAATTGATGCTATCGCGCCTAAGTGTGTTAATCGCATGCAGGAAAAGTCTCTGCTTATTAATATATTTCAGTTCCATGCGGCCTTATTCCGAATGTTTATAATGAATGGTTTAGGTGTTTATCCAGACAAGGATCAACAAAGAAAGTTTTCGGGTTAATCTTGTTTAAATGAATTTAGGCGCACACAGGTAAGTCTATGTCTATTGATATGTCACAGTTCCATCAGGTCTTTTTTGAAGAATGTTTCGAAGGGCTGGAAGCAATGGAGTCAGGGTTATTAACTCTCGATATGGGGGATATTGATTCAGAAATAATCAATACCATTTTTAGGGGGGCTCATTCGATAAAAGGCGGCAGTGGAACTTTTGGGTTTACCGTTGTTGCTGAATACACCCATATTATGGAAACCCTGCTTGATGAGATGAGAGATGGGAGGAGAAAAGTAACTCAATCGGCAGTAGATGTTTTACTTGGATCTGTTGATTGTCTTAGAGAGATGTTGACTGCAATACAGAATGAACACGATGTTAATAATGTAAGTGTAGCAAAGCATAAAACAGCTTTGGAATGCGTGCTTAATGGTGGATCTAAGGCAGAAGAATCTGTATTTTCAGTTGAAAAGGAATTAGTGGCTGAAGAAGTTTCTGTCAATGACGTTGCTGATATTGATAAAGAATCCGTTGAATCAGAAGAACAGGGCTGGAAAATAGCTTTTTGCCCCTATTTGGATTTGCTTAAAACCGGCAATGACCCGGTAAGACTGTTTCGAGAATTGAATGAATTAGGTGAATTAACAACCACTGTTAATGTTCAGGATGTTCCTGGTTTTTATGAGTTAGATCCAGAAGAATGCAATCTTTCTTGGGATTTAAAGGTCGTGGGTGATATTTCCGGCGATGAGATCAGGGAAATATTTAATTGGGTTGAAGGCGACTGCGAAATGGAGATTCAGCCACTTGCCAAAGCCGTAAAACCAGCCCCCATCATAAAAAACATCAGCCCTGAGCCTGCACCAAAAACCATTCCAGATAATCCCCCTCCCAAACCCGTTGAGGTCAAACCTAAGCAGGTTCCAGAAGTTAAAAAACCTGATCCTCAAGATTCTGATAATGAAGCAACAAAAACTACGGCAAAAGCCAGTTCGATTCGGGTAGATACTGACAAAATTGATACTTTAATCAATATGGTTGGTGAAGTTGTGATTACCCAATCCATGTTGGGTTTAGTTGGTGAAAACTTTAGCATGGACAAAGTGGGGCAGCTTAAAAGAGGACTTGCCCAATTAGAACGGCATACTCGAGATCTGCAACAAAGTGTCATGAATATCCGGATGCTGCCTATTAGTTTCGTTTTTAGCCGTTTTCCACGTTTAGTACATGATATCAGCAGTAAATTAGATAAAAAAATTGTACTGAAACTTGTCGGAGAAAATACTGAAGTTGATAAAGCCGTTGTTGAGCTGATCAATGATCCATTAGTTCATCTAATCCGGAATAGTCTGGATCACGGTATAGAAATGCCTGCTGACAGAGTTGCCGCAGGTAAGCCCGAAACAGGAACCATAGAGCTGAAGGCTTATCACCGTGGCGGTCACATTGTTATAGAAATTATTGATGATGGTCGAGGATTAGATAAAGATAAACTTCTATCAAAAGCTATAGAAAAAGGGTTAGTTGAGGAAAATAATCTTCTTACCGAAAAACAGATATTTGAACTCATTTTTATGCCGGGTTTTTCTACAGCTGAGCAGATCACTGATATTTCCGGTCGTGGTGTTGGGATGGATGTTGTAAGAAGAAATATCCAATCATTAGGCGGCAATATAGAGATTGTTTCAGAATTGGGTAAGGGGACAACCATCGCGATCCATTTGCCATTAACGTTGGCAATTCTTGACGGTCAATCCGTCGCCGTGGGTGATGAGACCTACATTGTGCCGCTAGTTTCTATTATTGAATCAATTAACATTACAGAAAGAATGCTCAATAAAGTTGCAGGTAAAGGAGAAACTTTTCGCCTACGCAATGAATATTTGCCCGTTATTAGAATGCGCAGAATTTTTAATGTTCATTCGGGCAATCCGACGAAATCGAAAGAGGGTGTTCTTGTGGTTGTTGAGGGGCAGGGTGAGCTGTGTTGTTTACTCGTAGATGAGCTATTGGGTCAACAACAGGTTGTTATTAAGTCACTGGAAGCAAATTACCGGCGGGTGGAAGGCGTTTCAGGTGCAACTATTTTGGGTGATGGTTCTGTTGCTTTGATTCTTGATGTTCCAGGTTTGGTGCGTTTTTCAATTCGATAATACAAAATACAAAAGCAGATATGGCACAAGAAGCTGAAAATAAAGATACTGACCAATATCACTATAATAAAAACTTGGATAACGCCGTGCAATATCTGAGTTTTGCCTTAGGCAAAGAGGAATATGGGGTTGATATACTTCGAGTGCAGGAAATACGAAGTTGGGAGCCTGTTTCTAGAATACCGAATGTTCCCTGCTATGAAAAAGGTGTTGTTAATTTACGCGGTTCTATTGTGCCGATTCTCGATTTGAGAGAAAGGTTTAATTTAAGTAAAGCCGAATACACACCGTTGACGGTAGTTGTCGTGTTGCAAACCGGTGACAGTAACAAGACACGCATAATGGGAGTTGTTGTTGACTCAGTTTCTGATGTAATTAGTGTAGATAAAACTGAAATTCAAAATGCTCCGGATTTTGGAACCAAAGTAAGTAACGAGTTTATTAACGGGTTGGTATCGGTTAACGAACGTATGGTAATGTTGCTTGATGTGGATAAGTTACTGAAACTGGAAGAGCTCGATCAGGATGAAAATTAATGATTTTCAAGTGCCCATGTGGGTAAATATATGAGGCATGGTTTGAGAGGTAAGGTAACGTGAAAATTAATATGCCGGTAACTAATAATGAAGTCATTCTGAAAAAAGGCACAATCCTAGTTTCAAGAACTGATTTGAAAGGGCGCATTACCTACGTCAATGATGCGTTTATTGAAGTCAGCGGTTTTAGCCGTGATGAGTTGGTCGGCGCTTCGCATAATATTGTCCGTCATCCTGACATGCCCGAGGAAGCTTTCGAAGACTTATGGCTATCCTTAAAAAAGTTAAGACCCTGGCAAGGGTTGGTGAAAAACAGATGTAAAAACGGCGATTATTACTGGGTATCGGCAAATGCCATGCCTTTATTTAAAGATGGAAAAGTCCATGAGTACCTTTCTGTTCGACATCCTCTAAAGCGCGAGGCTGATAGTGACTTACTTCAATCTACTGAATTGTTGTACAAGAAGCTCAGTGCTGGCGAAGCAAAATTAAGGCCGACTGGTTTAGCTGCACTGTTTAAATCCATTAGCGAAATCGCTATAGCGAAAAAGAATGCTTTTGTAATGTTTACTTTCTTAGTGCCTATCTTGTTCCTGATGTATCGATTGTTCTTGACGCAGGAATACGGCTTGCTAACGGGGGTTGCTTTGTTAGCCATTATGGCGTCAGCAGTCAGTATCAATACGACCCAACTAATAACCAAAACGCTGGAAAATGCCATCACTGTTTGTTACCGACTAAGCTGTGGAGGTTTCGGGTCTAGACAGGATTTGAGTCGAGAAGATCAGTTGGGTGATTTCTTGCGCGGCTTATATACTATGGAAGTCAAATTGGGCGTAGATTTGTCCGATGTTAAGCAAGAGAGTGCGAAATCCAAAAGGCTTACTCAGGCCTTGGATAATGTTCGCGCGGGTGTCATGGTCGCGGATAAGAATTTTGAAGTTATTTATATGAACGATAGTATTCGAGAAATGTTCAAGGTGGCTGAAAGTGATATTCGTAAGCAGTTACCTGATTTTTCTGCTGATAAATTGATGGGTTCCAATATTGATGTCTATCACAAGAATCCTGCTTTTCAACGAGGCCTATTAGAAAAACTACAAGGCTCATACAAGGCGGAACTGGTTATTGCAGGTCGACATATGAATATTACAGCAAGTCCCGTTAATAGCGATGCTGGCGAACGTATTGGTTATGTTGCTGAATGGCAAGATAGAACCCATGAGGTTTTAATTGAGCAAGAAATTGATCAATTGGTGCAAGGTGTTAAGGTCGGCGATTTGAGTACCCGCATAAAATTAAATGACAAACAAGGATTTACTAAGGCGCTGTCTGCCGGTATCAATGAATTGACGGATGTTATTGAAAGTGTGTTTATTGACGTTAACACAGTAATGGAAAATATGGCTGAAGGCGATTTAACCACAGCGATTACTAATGAATATCAAGGCGTTTACGCTGAATGCAAAAATAATATTAATAGCACCTTGGCGAAGCTCAGTGAATTTATAATTCAAATTAGAGATGCGGCTGATTTTATAGATAGCTCATCACAAGAAATGGCCAGTGGTAATAACAACCTGTCACATCGCGCCGAGCAACAGGCCGCCAGTCTTGAAGAAACGGCTGCGAGTATGGAAGAGCTGGCCAGTACTGTTAAAAATAATGCGCAGAATACGGTTCAAGCGACTGAAGTGGTTAATTCAGCCAGCCAACTAGCTCAAAAAGGGGGCGGGGTAGTTAAGTCAGCCATTATTGCAATGCAGGAAATTAATGAGAGCAGTAATAAAATTGCCGAGATTATTGGTGTAATTGATGAAATTGCATTCCAAACTAATCTATTGGCATTAAACGCATCTGTAGAGGCTGCCAGAGCGGGAGAGCAAGGGCGTGGATTTTCAGTTGTTGCAACAGAGGTTCGTAATCTGGCTCAACGAAGTGCGACTGCCGCGCAGCAAAGTAATGAACTAATCCAGAATAGTGTGCAAAAAGTTCGTGCCGGAACGGCATTTGTTAATGAAACTGGTGCAGCGCTAACTGAAATTGTCGATAGCGTTGCAAAAGTGGGCGATATCGTTGCACATATTGCCAGTGCCAGCTCAGAGCAGTCAGCGGGTATTGAGCAAGTCAATTTAGCTGTTTCGCAAATGGACGATATTACTCAGCAAAATGCGGCTTTGGCAGAGCAGGCCGCTGCCGGTAGTATTGCTATGAGTGAGCAGTCTACTAATATGACCCAACTGCTCAGCTTCTTTAGGGTCAATTCAAAGGGCGCTTCTGCAACAGCCAGATCGGTTGTGCGTAGTAAGGCACCTATAGCAATAGCAAAGAAAACTGTACCCCACTCAGTTTCATCGCCAGGTAAGCCTAAAAGCGATAGTAACGACGAATGGGAAGAGTTTTAATATGTTTAAAGCTGAAAACTATACAACCGACAGGAAGCTATAACAATGTCAACAGATGTGCAGTCGAATAATGGTCGGGTAGAGCAATTTCTTACCTTTCAACTTGCAGGTGAAGCGTATGGCGTTGAGATTTTGAAAGTACAAGAGATTCGTGGTTGGGAAGCTGTTCGCGTGATACCAAATACGCCTGCTTTTGTTAAAGGTGTATTGAATTTACGCGGATCTGTCGTGCCAATCATAGATTTACGGGAACGGTTTTCTCTGGAGCATTTCGATTACTCTCCAAAAACCGTAGTGATTGTACTCTGCGTTGAACATGGTGCAAACCAGTTTGTAATGGGCATAGTGGCTGATGCGGTTTCTGATGTATTGGATATTAATTTGGAAGACATCAAAAAAGCCCCAAACTTCGGCTCAAAAATTGATACGCGATACATGCGAGGTATGCATGTGTATAAGAAAAAAATGATTATGCTCTTAGACGTTGATAAATTGCTCAATCCCGATGAGGTTGAGGGTATTGAAAGTTTGGTGTGACAGGTGAGAATTGTTGCAATTATTAATCAGAAAGGTGGTGTTGGAAAGACGACGACGACTGCAAACTTATGTCATGCGATTGCAGAATCGGGCTTAAAAGTTACAGTTATCGATCTTGATCCACAAGGTCATTTAGCGGTTTCTTTAGGTATTACAGCTCAGAATATTAGCGGTATCGATGAAGCTATGCTGAAAAAGAAAAAAGTTCATCAGCAGCTTATTCCCGTCAGGGATAATCTGCAATTAATTACATCAGGATCAAAACTTAAGGATATTGAGCACTTAACCGGTAATAATTCACCTCGCGGTGTTTTATTAAAAGATGCTTTGCATGGCAACCTTAATGATCAGGACTTTATTTTTATTGATTGTCCACCCTCTTCAGGGCTATTGGTTGCGAATGCATTGATTGCAGCCGACGAGATTTTAATTCCTATGACCAGTGATTTTCTTGCTTTGCAAGGGCTATCTCATCTAATGGGTACGATTAAGAGATTTGAAAAGGCTTTGAAACGGAAATATAAAACATTACTGGTGATGTCGCGATACTCGCCGAATAGAAGAATATCAAGTCAGGTATTAAATGTTTTACTTACGCATTTCCCTGAGCAAATATTAGCAACAGTCGTGAGAGAAACGGCATTGCTTGCAGAATGTCCCAGCTTTGGTAAAACAATTTTAGAATATAGTCCGAAAAGTCGTTCGGCAAGGGATTTTCGTAGCCTTGCTCATGATTTTCTTGAAAGCAAGGTGATGTATGGCAACAAGTGAAGAAAATAGTTTAATCGGATATGATCCTTTAGCCTGGATGGATGGCGATAATGATAAAAATGAAGATCATTTTATAACGGATGATTTAATAGAGAATGCCGATGAAACTTCAATTTTAGATATAACTGAGGATGAATTAGTAATAGATAAGGTTGAGGATGAAAGCTTTAGTGATAGCGCTTTAATAGAAGAAATAGCTGATGCCTCTATGGATGTAAGAGGTATAGTAACTGAAGAAGCGGTTGCCGAGGATTTGGAATTAGAAAGTTCACTAATTGATTTAGATGCTACGCTAGCTATTCAGAATGTTGTCAAGTTACACGAAAAGCTAAAGAATTTATTGGCCATCCATGATGAAATCGAAATAAATGCATCTGACGTATCATCAATAGATACAGCTACTTTGCAGTTACTTGTTTCATTGAAAAAAGATGCGGTTAAGCTGCAAAAGAAAGTAACCATTATTTATCCATCCCCTCGATTTGTTGAATCTGCCCAGTTGCTGGGTTTACTGGACGTACTCGACGTTCATGAAGCGTAATTTTTGACGGAAGGGAAGTAGTTTAAAAATGGCCATTGTTGAGAAAGTTCGCGAATTTAAATTCACTGCGGATGACTTTAATTTTTTAAGAAAACTGTCCAATGAGCATTCAGGTATCCAGGTGCCTGATGAAAGATTTGATATGTTTTATTCCAGGCTGTCCAAGCGGGTAAGAAAACTTGGACTCGCGGATTTTAAGGAGTATTGTCAATATCTTAAAGATTATCCGGATAGCGAGTTTACCGAATTTATCAATGCCATAACAACGAATTTAACTGCCTTTTTTAGGGAAATGCATCATTTTGATTATGTCCGGGATGTCGTTATTCCAGAAATATTAATCAGGAATAAAGCCACTCGACAAATCAGGGTGTGGTCAGCCGGTTGCTCTACTGGTGAAGAACCTTACTCTTTAGCGATTACCTTGTTGGAAAATGTACCTGCTGATTGGGATATTAAAATTTTAGCAACTGATTTGGATACTAATGTTTTACAAACAGCATCAGAGGGCATCTATACCGAAGATCGCGTCAGTGATTTACCAGAAGATGTACTTAAGCGGTGGTTTATGCGAGGTAAATCATCACAGTCTGGTCAAGTAAAAGTAAGGTCACAATTACAACAAATTATTCAATTTAAAAAATTAAATTTGATGCAAGAGTGGCCGATGAAGTGCCGTTTTGATTTTATTTTTTGTCGCAACGTTCTTATTTATTTTGATCGTGAAACAAAGACATCGCTCGCTCGAAGATATGCTCAAATGTTGTCTAGCAAGTCATGGTTATTTATAGGGCATTCAGAATCATTAAATCAGCTTTCAAATGAATTCGAGTTGGTTGCATGTACCAGTTACAGGAAAAATTCATAGATACTAATGAGTACTAGCAATGATATTGGTCTACCCTCCATTGACGGTTTTGATCACATTAACCGATATGTGGATAAAGAGCGTGGAGTGATTGCCGCAAAGATTTTGCCCGGTGAATATTATGTAACTCATGACGATGAATTGATTACAACCGTATTAGGGTCTTGTATATCGGCATGTATAAGGGACAAGGTGTCAGGTTTAGGTGGAATGAATCATTTTATGTTGCCGGAAACCACTGCCGATAAGCTCAAGCAAGGCAATGAAGCGGTTGTAGGCAATGCAACTCGTTATGGAAATTATGCCATGGAACATTTAATTAATACTATTTTGATAAATGGCGGAAAAAGAAAAAACTTGGAAGTTAAAGTATTTGGTGGCGGTAAAATCATTCCCACCTTGACTGATGTTGGCCTCAAAAATATTGACTTCATCTTAGAATATATTGATACGGAAGGTTTATCCTTAATATCTCAGGATTTAGGCGATATTTATCCAAGAAAAATAATTTATTTTCCTCGAACAGGGAAGGTCGGGATGAAAAAAATTGACCATTTACATAATGATACAATTGTAAAAAGAGAGCGGCAGTATTTTAACAATATTAAAAATGCACCTGTTGAAGGCGATGTTGAACTTTTTTAAGAGCATACAATGAACAAGATACGTGTATTGATTATTGATGATTCATTGTTAATCCGAAAGGTACTGACTGAAATTCTAAATTCGTCTCCAGATATTGAGGTAGTTGGTGCCGCAGAAGATCCTCTTATTGCCAGAGAAATGATCAAAGAATTAAACCCGGATGTATTAACTTTGGATATTGAAATGCCGCGCATGGATGGGATAACTTTTTTACGTAATTTGATGCGATTAAGGCCAATGCCCGTTGTGATGATTTCAGCGCTTACAGAAAGTAACGCGGAAGTTACTTTAACTGCTCTGGAGTTGGGGGCAGTAGACTTTATAGCTAAGCCGACAATGGATGTAGAAAATGCATTATTGAATGACTATGCTGAAGACATAATTGCTAAGGTAAAAGTAGCGTCACAGGCTAATATTAGAAGACTTGAATGATGAAGTTTAAAATCAGAGGCTTTGAAGTAGCGCTGGATATTACACGAGAAAGATGTGTGATTGCCAGGGTGAAAGAACTTCATGAGTTTCAATAATAATGTAATAGCTTAAAGTAAAGCGGTAGTAATCAATATTAAAATGCACCTATTGATGGGTGGCGATGGGCTTCTTTTAGAGTGAGTTTATGGGTAAGATACGCGTATTGATCATTGATGATTCAGCATTAATCAGAAAAATACTGACTGAAGTTTTAAGTTCGTCACCCGACATTGAAGTAGTCGGTGCTGCAGCAGATCCTCTTATTGCTAGAGAAATGATTAAACAATTAAATCCGGATGTATTGACGCTGGATATTGAAATGCCGCACATGGACGGGATAACCTTCTTAAGTAACTTGATGCGCTTAAGGCCAACTCCGGTTGTGATGATCTCCACACTTACTGAACATGGCGCAGAGGCTACTTTAAATGCTCTGGCACTCGGTGCGGTAGATTTTATTGCCAAACCCAAAGTTGATGTTGTTAATACTTTGAATGAGTACGCTGAGGAGATTATTTCCAAAGTCATCGTTGCGGCGCAAGCTAAAGTAGGGAATGATCACAACAGAGTGATTAAATCCAGACACCCTGTAACAACTGTTTCTGAGGTTTCTGAAAAACATCCCGTTGATGTTATTCTGAAAGCTGCGCCGGTAAAAACACACATTAGCCCCACCAATAAAATAATTGTTTTAGGCGCCTCAACAGGTGGAACAGAAGCGATTAAAACCGTGGTTAAAGGATTCCCGGCAGATAGCCCTCCTATTTTAATAACACAACATTTACCCGCTGCATTTAGTGAATCGTTTGTTCGGCATATCGACCTTGCAACAGAAATGTCAGCTTGTATTCCCAAGCATGGTCAGATAGTTGAATCGGGTAATATCTATCTTTCACCTGGAGATATGCACATGCTGGTGATTAGAGAAGGGAGTAAATATATTATTCATTTGAGCGATGGACTGCCTGTTAATCGCCATAAACCAGCTGTTGATGTACTGTTTCGTTCCGCCGCTCAATGTGCGGGCGCTAATGCCATTGGTGTGTTGTTAACGGGTATGGGGGCTGATGGAGCAATGGGCATGAAAGAAATGCATGATGCAGGTGCTAAAACAGTTATTCAGGATGAGCAATCCAGTGTAGTTTGGGGTATGCCGGGTGCAGCATTCAAATTGGGATGCACGGACTATGTAGTACCGTTAGAAGAAGTTTCGCATAAAGTTTTAAGCTTGGTTAAACCTGGCAGTGCTGGCAAGGCTCTTTAATATTGTCTTATCAGCCTTTTGGATGTAGTTGGCAGCATTTTTTATATGGATTACTCCTAAGAACTTACCATCATAGGATAGGTAACGTATTGTGCCAGATGCAGAGTTTTAAAAATGTTACTTTTCACGCTGTGTAATTAAATATGACTAATCAGACTAAATCACAATTTATTGCAGTTGCTTCAATTACCTCGGAGTTAAGTGCAGTCATGGTAGTGGCTAAGGAAATATCATTAGCAGCGGCCAATGCCAAGGCTATTGCATTTAGGGCTGGGGATAAAGCGAAAGGATTTCAACCGATTACCGATTTCATTAATGAATTGGCTAAAGAAACAATTGAGTTAGTTACTAATATTAATATATATGCATTGGTGTTATATCGATTAACTGTTGATGAATTTCAAAAATCGACTGCTTACAATAAATTTGAGTTGGCGGCAAAAATGGCTGAAGATGCCGTCTATGCTAAATCGATGCAGGAGCCTCTGGATCATGCAAGGCTTTCAATGCAAGATTGCCAGAGACAGTTTAAACGAGATGTCTCGCAGCTGTTAGGACAACTTGAGGCAGTGATGCATCATGCGCGTGCCGCTCGGGTTATTGCTGCAAACTCAAGAATTGAAGCATCACAAGCGGGTGAGTATTTGCAGAGTCTGCAGGCAGTTGCTGAAAGTGTGGATAAAGCTGCACACACCATTCATGATAATGTGCAACGTTGCAGAATCGCATTATCCATTTACCGCAATAGCTGAATAGCTGCTAACCCACAAAGGCATTGTTTTTTATGAAAACGACCAAGATATACGAAGGATCGCACCAATGGATTATGTTTGGAAGGGATGAGGGCAAACCCAATAACGTAATCGATACCAACCAATATGTAGTGCGCACGGCTAACCGCTGTCTGCTTCTGGATCCAGGTGGTGCTGAGTTGTTTGCTCCGATGATGGCAGCTGTATTACATCACGCCCCTGTAGATCAAATAACGGATTTGTTTGCTTCGCATCAAGATCCTGATGTGATTTCATCACTAGGACTATGGGATCAGGCTTTAACAAATGCCAAGCTCCATGCGCCAGCTATTTGGGAAGGTTTTTTGCGGCATTACAGCTGTGAATCAATAGAATACGTGGCTATTCCGGATAATGGCGGAACTATTAAATTAGATTCAGTGGAATTACAAATTATTCCTGCACATTATTTACATTCATCCGGAAATTTTCATGTTTATGATCCTCAAGCCAAAATTCTGATGTCAGGCGATGTAGGGGGAGCTATTGAGGGGCCTGATACTCCTGTATTTGTGGATAATTTTGCCGCACATGTTGAAAAAATGCGTTATTGGCATCAACGATGGATGCCGTCAAATCAGGCAAAAAGAGTCTGGATTGAACGGGTAAGAAATCTTGATATTGATATTTTGGCTCCACAGCATGGACGAATGTTCAAAGGTGATGATGTCAAACGGTTTTTAGACTGGTTTGACGCTTTACAGGTAGGTATTGCTGTTTAATCAATTTGAAGCGTGACCAGTTTATTTGAAAAGGAAACGATATTCGGCACCTTTATTATTGGATTTTATTGACGTTTCTAATTTTATATTGAGGATTGGTTACGGTATAAATTCGATTTTTTGATTTAATCAAATATTGATGAATTTTTAAAAAGGTGTTAATTAGCACCTTTTTTGCTGTTATCTAAAATAAGTTTTCGAATCAAGAGTGTCATTAACTGGATATAATAGATAATATTACCTATTATGACACAGATCATCACAGTTCAGAGTTGTAGCTGGCTTTTTTAGACGAACGGCTTCGCATCTTATCCTTTTATCATTCCATATCTTTTTGGAAAGGAATCCACAAAATTCCAATCATATAAAACCATTCAGTAATAAATGAGCAGGATGCTATCAACACGTTTTGATTGATTTGCAGTATATAGGATTAAAAACGAAGACACTGAGCAGGTTGGCGGTTAAACAGTTCATGGACTTATTGATATTGTTTATGCACAGATTGATCTTGGTAAAATAAATGCCGAATCCCGGCTTGAGGTAATCGTTGGTCATTAAAGGGCTTTATTAATAAGCTATTGATTGTTATTGTAAATAATATTTTTGTATAAAAATACTACAATTTAACAAGGACGCAGGCTTTATCGAATCTGAACGTTGTTATTGATAGCTTATGCACAAAGTTATACACAGGAATTGTGGAAAAGATTGTAGATGCTTGATTGTTGAATTTGAATGCTGAAGTTAGCAGAAAATACAACAAAGAGAGCTTGCTTTCTTATAGTTAAAGGTTTTTTAAAATAAGATCAGTAATGGCACAAAACCCAAACAATTGTAGTGGTCAAATAAAAACAAACGCTCTGATAGGGCTGAGTTGAATAAATTACCCGAGCAAAATAATGCTCAAGTCATCCCATGTTCGTTTCTTAATGACTGATGTTACGCAGTCCGTAACTTCTGCAATTCTTCATAAGCCATCTGGTTCGCCTTTATGAACAGCTTAGTTGTTTAGTCCCATATTTAACTGGTATAAACTATCTTGAACTCAAGGAGCAA